>JBLNDH010000383.1:0-3691 GCA_050261455.1 Bacillota bacterium | reverse complement strand
AGATTCCAGGGGCTGACGCCCCTGGCTATTGACTGGCGCCCCTTTGGGGCTAAAGCGACAGATCCACGTGCATAATGTTCCGGAGTACCGGGCGAGGGGGAGAGGAGCAGGGGGCAGGGGTCGGGGGAGAGGGGGCAGGAGGAAAGAAGAGGGCGAACACGAGGTTCGGCCCTACGGGAACCCTGGGCTGGTACTCCGGTAGAGGGAGAAAAGACACACGGGGAGATCCGGGGCTTCGCTGCGCTCAGCACCCGGCGTGGGCGGGTTTTCTCATCACCGTTCGATGGGCATGCCGACCAGGTTGCCGTATTCGGTCCAGCTGCCGTCGTAGTTGCGGACGTTGTCGAAGCCGAGCAGGTATTTCAGGACGAACCAGGTATGGCTGGAGCGTTCGCCGATGCGGCAGTAGGCGACCGTGGGCTGGTTGGGGTCCAGACGCTGCTGGCCCAGGTAAAGGTTGCGCAATTCGTCGGCGGATTTGAAGGTGCCATCGGAGGCGTTGACGGCCTGGCTCCAGGGGACGTTGTGGGCTCCGGGGATGTGGCCGGGGCGTTGGGCGGTTTCGTTGAGTCCGGGGGGGGCGATGATCTTGCCGAAGAATTCGTCGGGGCTTCGAACATCCACCAGCTCGGCCTGCCGCGAGCGGATGACCTCGAGCACGTCGCTGAGCATGGCTCGTACTTCCGGATGGGTCTCTTTCACGCGATACTCGACGGGCTTGAATTGGGGTTGTTCGTCGGTCAGTGGCTTGTCGGGTTCCTCGAGCCACTTGAGTCGGCCGCCGTTCATCAGACGCACATCGGCGTGGCCGTAGTACTTCATGAGCCAAAAAGCGTAGGCGGCGAACCAGTTGCTGTTGTCGCCATAGAGAATGACGGTATGGCTGGGGGAGATGCCGTGGGAGCCGAGCAGTTTCTCATAATCGGCTTGGGCGATGATGTCGCGGCGGACCGGGTCCTGCAACTGGCTCTGCCAATTGAAGCCGATGGCACCGGGAATGTGGCCGACGTCGTAGGCCTTGGTGTCGACGTCTACTTCGGCAATGCGGACATTGGGGTCTTTCAGATGGGCATGGACCCACTCGGTATCCACCAGCACTTCGGGATGAGCATAGGGTGTCATGGTCGTATTCCCCTTTTCAGATGATTCACAGCCATGCATCGGCATGGCGGCCGGAGAAGGCTCGGGAGCAACCGGTCTAGGCGGTGATGCCCTCGGCCAGTTCCGGTATGTGTCTGATCATGTTGGAAACGTATTTAAAGATATTGTCAGCGAAGATCATCACGCCCAGTCCCTCCTTGTCCCGTTCAACCACGCGTTGGGCTCCCTCGAAGACGAGCCCGGAACTGGGTCCGGCGAGCAAGCCCTCGTGGCGGCAGAGATCCAGCGCGCGTCGATAGGCCAGGCGGTAATCGATCTCCAGAATCTCGTCAATCAACTCCCGATCAAAAAGTTTGGAAACCTCCAGTTGGCGGAGATTCCGCAGCCCGGGTACATCGTGTCCTTCGCTGGGCTGGACCGCGATGACTTTGATGCGCGGGTTTTTCTCCTTGAGGAATCGGCCGGTGCCGGTGACGGTCCCGCAGGTGCCCAGGGAGACAAACAGGTGCGTGATCTGGCCATCGGTCTGCCGCCAGATCTCCGGGCCGGTCGTCTCCAGATGCGCGCGGACATTCTGGGTGTTCTCGTACTGGTTGGGCATGACGTACTGGTCGCCGTGGGCGCGGGCGTAGGTCTTGGCCAGGTTGATGGAGCCTTCCCCCAGTCCCGGCGCGGGACACAACTCGTCGCTGACGACATCGAGCAGGGCGCCGCAGATCTTGAGCAGGACTTTCTTCTCCATGGGGATGCCGTTGGGCACCACGGTGCGTACGGAGTAGCCGCGAGCGCCGGCCAGCGCCGCCAGGGAAATACCGGTGTTGCCGCTGGTGGGCTCGACCATGCTGCGATCCGGGCCGACCTGCTCGCGTTCCTCCAGATCGCGGAGCATGAACCATGCGGCACGATCCTTGAGCGAGCCGAACGGATTGGCCCATTCCAGCTTGGCGTAGAGGGGAAAGGTGGTGGATGGATTAAGGCGATTGAGCCGCACCATCGGCGAGGGGTTCTGCTCGTTAGGCAGCATGTCGAAGATGCTGTCGTAGACGTTGGTTTGATAATTCGTTGCAGGGCTCTGAGTGGTCTGAAGCATTGTGCCAGGCTCCTCCGGACCAGAACGACCAAGGGTTGGGCAGCCGCTTTGGGTGCCAAATATCGACAAATCGATATGAATTATAGGAGCCGACGCTCGCGGGAAAGGCCTGAAATGTGTTCGAGCTGCACATTGTGCCGCTGAATGCGGTCGGCTGTACAGTTGCTCGGCGCAATTAGAGAACGTCTCTTGGGGCTGTATAGGGGTCGGGCGGGTGAGCTGCGGATGGACGCAGAAAAACGCAGATCAGACACGCACGGGCGAGAGGACATTATGCATCATTGATGTCAGGGCAGTCCTTTGGGTGCCGTTGGCAGGGGTCGGGGGGCAGAGGGAGGAGCCCGGCCCTACGGGCCGCCGCTAAACGGGCTCGGCAGAAGTCTGCGGACTGGGGGATGCAGGGGCGGGGCGAGTCACCATGAAAATCTCCTGATTCCCAGCAAGTGTTATGATGAAACGGTTGCAGCCCGATAAAGAGGAAGCGTAATTCCCGGCCGGGCGAGCATCAAGCAGGGTCGAAGAGGCTGCTTATCGGGGACATCGCCTCGGCGGTGCTTGTTCCGAGGTGAGTTTCCTCTTATCTTGTCGCGGATATGGCGGTGCCAGGGCATTCGAATCATGGATGAGATGGTCCGCCAGGGTAATGTTTCAATTACGAATGGACATCATGCACGAAGCCGCTTATCAGCAATGCATTAATCCGGACTGCAACGCCACCTATGGGATCGACGAAATCCGCGTGGCCTGCGAACGCTGCAATAGTCTGTTGGATATCCGCTACGACTGGAAACGCCTGCCGATTCCCAAGAGCCTGGCGTTTTTCGAGCATCGCTGGTCCACCAAGGGCACGGGCATTGAAGGGCGGCTGGATTTCTCGGGCGTGTGGCGGTTCCGCGAGTTGATGCCCTTCTATCACACGGAAGATCAGATCATCACGATCGGTGAAGGCCGAACCGTGCTGCAGCGGGCGGATCTGCTGGCTGGGCAGTTGGGCATGAAGAGCGGCAATGTCATGCTCCAATACGAAGGGCTCAACCCGAGCGGCAGCTTCAAAGACAACGGCATGGCGGCGGCGTTTACCCATGCCAACATGGTTGGGGCGAATCGAGTGGCCTGTGCCTCGACGGGGAACACGTCGGCCTCGCTGGCGATGTTTGCCTCGCTGGCGCAGATGCACGGCGTCGTTTTCATCGGCAGTGGCAAGATCGCCTTCGGCAAGCTGTCCCAGGCGTTGGACTATGGCGCCAAGACGCTGCAGATCCAAGGCGACTTCGACGCCTGCCTGCGGCGGATCCGGCAGATCGCCGTTGATCCGAAGATGGGGATTTACCTGATGAACTCGGTGAATCCGTTCCGCCTGGAGGGGCAGAAGTCGATCATGTACCGCATCCTGGAGGCTCTGGATTGGCAGAGCCCGGACTGGGTGATCGTCCCCGGCGGCAACCTGGGCAATTGCTCGGCCTTCGGCAAGGCGTTCATGGAGCTGAAGGAACTGGGCCT
>JBLNDH010000382.1:0-7390 GCA_050261455.1 Bacillota bacterium | reverse complement strand
ATGCACATCATGTCCGGCCAGGCCACCGATGCTCAGATCGGCGGCTTGCTGGTGGGGCTGGCTGCCAAAGGCACCACCGTCGAGGAACTGGTCGGGGCTGCCATCGTGATGCGCGACAAGGCCATCCCCATCGAGTGCGATGGCCAAGGGGTCATCATCGATACCTGTGGCACCGGCGGCGATGTCCGCTCCACCTTCAACATCTCCACCACCGCTGCCTTGATCATCGCCGCCGCGGGCGTACGCGTCGCCAAGCATGGCAATCGCTCGGCCACCGGCCGGGCAGGATCGGCTGATGTGCTGGAGAAACTCGGCGTTAATCTGGATCTCACCCCCCAACAACTCAAGCAATGCCTCAATACCTGTGGCATCTGCTTCGCCTTCGCCCGCTATCACCACCCCGCCATGAAATTCGTCAGCACCGCCCGCGCTTCGCTGGGCATCCCGACCGTCTTCAATCTTCTTGGCCCACTCACCAATCCCGCCCGCGCTCGCCATCAGTTGCTCGGCGTCTTCAGCCCTGAACTGACCGACCGCCTGGCAAGTGTCCTTCGCGAACTGGGCAGCCAACATGCTTGGGTCGTTCACGCCGAAGATGGCTTGGACGAGCTTTCAACCCTCGGCCGCACACGCATCAGCGAACTGAAGAAAGGCGAAGTCCGCACTTGGACGCTCGACCCGGCCGATCTCGACCTGCCTTACGCCCGCCTCTCCGACCTGCGCATTGAAAACGTGGATCAAGCTGCCGACGCTCTGCGCCGCGTCCTGGCCGGTGAAAAGGGCCCCATGCGCGACATCTCGCTGCTCAACGCCGCCGCCGGCCTCGTCGTCGCCGAACAGCAGGACGACCTGCGCAACGCCCTGCGCGTTGCCGCCGACGCCATCGACTCCGGCCGCGCCCGACAGACGCTCGAAACCCTCATCAAAACATCGCAATCCGCCAAAACCCTGTAAACAAAACCCACAAATCTCAAATACCCCGTCCGTTGTCCTTGGTCCCTTGTTCTTTGCGGCGATGCCCTCCGCAAATGGCTGCGAAGGGTGGAACAAAGCTCCCGGGAGCGTTGGGCGTCCACGGCAGCCATAGCTTTCTCACGCCGGGGCAGAGCAAATCGCCGCCCCGGCTTTCCCCTGTCCGTTATTCCCTTCGCAAGTCCGCCGCTACAGTCCTTGCATCTGGTCCGAAGTCTTGCCACACCTGCTGCAAATGACCAAGGACAATGGACCAGGGACATGCCACCAGTAATTGTGGGCCCCTCCCTTCCACTGCCAATACCGCCCCGAAACCATGCGGAACTCCTTCATATGTAGCAACAAGCATATGAGCATGCTGACGACAAAATGCTTGTAGGATGTGATCTTCGGAGTACAATACACCATGGAGAGACCGGCCAAGCTATTCAGGTTGCCGGCCTGGGGGAGCCCTCTGGGTGATCGGGGACTCCCAGCTGTGCATGTCGTTCAGTCATCCGTGAAACTCAGTACCACGCGCTGACGCATCGGGCATGCGTCGAGCCGTGTAAACCGCTCCTCTCCCCCCATGGGAGATGAATGAAGCTCGATGCCCTGTCGGGGCCACATCGGGAAAGACCCGGACAGACCAGGGAGGCCGGCCTTGAAACGCCGAATCGCTTTCACGCTCGTGGAACTCCTGGTGGTGATCGCCATCATTTCCCTGCTGATCGCGATCCTGCTCCCAGTGGCGCAGAAGTTCCGCCGCAAGGCCATCGTGTTGAACTGCCCGATTGCCTACATGGGCCGGGATTATGCCATCTACCTGACCGACCCCAACGGCAAAACCCATTATCAGCTCACCAATCCCGTTGGAAGCGATGACTGGTTCGACTTTAACATGCTTATGCTTCGCTGGTCCCCCTCGGGAACCAGGATCGCCGCGAATCTCCGAACCCTGGACTTGAAGGACGGGTACGGGTCCGCATCTATGCAATCTTTCGTGATTGATCCAATGAGCGGATCGACTTGGAACTTCCCGCCGGGGGAGTGCATGGTCGCCGGATGGCTTGACAGCACCAGTGTCGTGGACTCGTCAGGCAGGGTCTGGAACCCGGAAACGGGAGCCGTCCAGCCGAGGGCAGCGTATCTGAGCCAAGGCGTCCACTTCAACGCATTTGATCTCTCGCCGCTCCCCGCAGGCATGGGCGGCCCGTTCCGCTACATCGCGATGGGGTGGTATATGGGCGGTGGCCCCGGCTATCAAAATGGGGTTGCGCTTCTGCGAAAAGATCTGTCGGTTGGACGCGTCGTCTGGCTATCACCCAACTACAACGATCCGTACTTTCAGTACTTCCCAAACGTTGACCCGATGGGAGAACTGGCAGCCTGGACCTATAGCCAGCCCGGCGCCAGGGCATCAACCATTAATCGCATCGCGATCAAGAATCTGAAGGCTCCGCCATCGGCCAACCCAGTGTTGCTAGGCGAGCAATTCGAGGCAGTCTGGTTCTGCGACTGGACGCCGGACAGCAATGTACTGGCCAGCGTCAAGGACCAGGGCGTCTAGAGGCTGGTCATTCTCAGCCGCGACGGCATCCTCCTGCGGACGATCCCAACCAGCGATTCCGTTCCCCCTGGCCCCATTGCTGCCTCTTGGCGACGCTACGGGCACCAGTGATTGGAAGGTCAGCCAATTGGACTCCATTCTTTCGCTCTAATTCGTGTCAATTCGTGAAGATTCGTGGGCCCCCCTCGCGTCTCAGCTACCCAATAGCCCTCCAAACCAGCGAAACGAGCGCTTGCAAAAGCCCCGCCCCAGGCCAAGATCATGGCGATGTTTCTGGAAGGAGTCCCCGAGTTCGTTTCGCCCCGATCGCCCGGCAGTTCACCGACGCGAATCGACCTCCACTGCCACAGCCTCGCATCAAGCCACCCCACCGAGGCGATTCTGCGCATGCTCAATTGCCCCGAATGCTACAGCGACCCGCTGGCCGTCTACACCCAGGCCAAATCCCGTGGCATGGACCTGGTCACTATCACCGATCACGACAGCATCGATGGCGCCCTGCGTTTGGCCAATCGCCCTGATGTCTTGATCGGCGAAGAGTTGAGCTGCTGGTTCCCCGAAGATGGCTGCAAGATGCACGTCCTCGTCTGGGGCCTCAGCGCCGACGACCATGCCCAGCTCCAATCAATCGCCAAGGACATCTACCGCGTCGCCGAGTACCTCGAATCTCACAACCTCGCCCACGCCGTCGCCCACCCGACCTATCGCCAGAATGACAAGCTCGAACGCTGGCACCTCGAACGTCTGCTCCTTCTCTTCAAAGGCTTCGAATGCCTGAACGGCTCCCACAGCCCCCTGCATCGCGAAGCCTTCGAGCCTCTGCTGGATCGCTTAACCGAAGAGGAACTCAAGCGACTCTCCCGCCGCCATGGCCTGTCCCCCCGCTGGCCCACCCCCTGGATCAAAGCCCGCACCGCCGGCAGCGATGACCATGGCCTGCTCTACATCGGCACCACTTGGACCGAATTCCCCGCCACCGCCCAAACCCCCGCCGATGTTCTGAACTGTCTGCGCGAAGGCAACTGCCGCCCCGCCGGTGTCCCCGGCTCCAGCCAGCGACTCGCCCACACCTTCTACAGCGTCGCCATCCGCTACTACACTCGCCACCTCCTTCCCCCGCAATCCAAGCCCAACCTCCCTACGCTTCTTCTGCAAACCCTGGTCGGCGAAGCCTCCCCCCAGATCACCAGCATCCTCGCCAGCCCTGCCAGCCACTTCCTCACCTCGCTTTTCCACAAAACCCGCAGTGTCCTTACAAGCTGTCTCCCCTCTTCCACGCCGGGTTCGCAGCGCAGCGACGACCCGGATCTCTCCGCCAACCGCCCTCCCGCTCTCCGCGATTTCTTCCTCACCGCCATCCGCCGGCACCTCGCTGAGAACCCCGACCTTCTCCAATCCCTCAAAAGCACCCTCCCCCCGCTCGCCAATGGCCAAGGCATCTTCGACTTCATCTCTTCAGTCAACCGCGACGTCACCGCCGATATCGCCGACGCCATCGCCCAATCCATCGATCGCGCCAGTTTCACCGATCTGTTCAATTCCATCGCCGCCGCCCTGGCCCAGCAGTTCGTCCTCCTCCCCTACTACTTCGCCACCTTCCACCAGAACAAAGAGCGGCAGATGATCCGCCAGATCACCAACCAGGTACCGCAGATCACTCGCTCCAATCTGCGACTCGGCCTGTTCACCGACACCCTCGACGACATCAACGGCGTCTCCCGTTTCCTTCGCGACATGGCCAGCCAGGCACACAATCAGAACCTCAAGCTCATCGTCCACACCTGCAGCAACACGCCCACGGTCGCTCTGCCCAATCGGAAGAACTTCATCCCCCTCCTCTCGCGCACGCTGCCCTACTACGAGGATCTCACCCTGAACCTGCCGCCGCTGCTCGATGTCCTGCAATGGGCCGACCAGCAGCAGTTCGACGCCATCCACGTCAGCACCCCCGGCCCCATGGGGCTTTGCGGCTACCTGGTGGCCAAGATGCTCCACGTCCCCCTGCTCGGAACCTATCACACCGATTTCCCCGCCTACGTCGAAACCCTCACCGGCGATCATCGCATCGCCCGCGGCGTCAGTTCCTACATGCAATGGTTCTACACGCGCCTCGACAAGGTCCTGGCCCGCAGTCGCGAATACCGCGCTTCCCTCCGCAGCTTCGGCATCGTCCCCGAAAAACTCTCCCTCATCCCCCCTTCGGTGGATACCCACAAATTCAACCCCTCCCACGCGGATCCCTCGCTCTGGCAAACCCTCGGCATCCAAGAGCCTCATCGCCTCCTCTACGCTGGCCGCCTCAGCCTCGAAAAAAACCTGTCCATGCTGGTGGAAATCTTCCACACTCTCTGCCAGACGCGCACCGACGTTGCCCTGATCATCGCCGGCGATGGCCCCTATCGCCCCACTATGCAGAACGACCTGCGTCAGCTCCCCGCCCATTTTCTCGGCATGGTCGATGACACGCGTCTGGCCAAGCTCTACGCCTCCTCCGATCTCTTGCTTTTCCCCTCTCGCACCGACACCCTCGGCCAAGCCGTCCTGGAAGCACAAGCCAGTGGTCTGGTATCGCTGGTCAGCGACGAAGGCGGCCCCCAGGAACTGGTGGACGATGAAATCACCGGCCTGATCCTGCCCGCCACCGACCCAAGCCGATGGGTCCACGCCATCACCCAGTTGCTCGACGACCCACCCCGACGCCTCCAGATGTCCCGCACGGCCCCAACACGATCCCAGCGCCATTCCCTGGAGCAGACGTTTGAAACCTTCTGGACCGAGCATTGCCAAGCCGTCCAAAGCCCCGCCCCCTCCTCCCCTATCCGACCCGCCGCGCAAACGCCCATCTCGACATAGAAGTTGTTTCGCACACCCCCTAACGCCCACGGCGCTGCCGTGGGGAATTCAAGGTTCTCAACCCCTCCTGAAGGCCCAAGATCCCCTTCATCATTGGGGCATTGGTCATTCCTTGATCATTGGGCTTTGGTCATTCGGCTCCCCCTCCGTGCTCTCCGTGGTGAATTCTTCCGCCCCACGTCGTATACTTGCCATATCACCAACAGCGGGAGTCACCATGAACCCTGTTCGATCCAACAGAATCCTCTTCTGCCATGCCGTGATCCTGGTAGCCATGCTCCTCACTGCCTCGTCCCTGCACGCCCAGGATGCATCCCAGGGCGACGACACCGGCCTTGGTCAGCTCTACACTTCATCTTCACCCATTGCCATTCCGGAGGGCCAAAAAATCATCCCCGTTCGCGTCCTGCGTGAATTCGAACTCGGCTCCATCCTGGAGCGGTTCGCCGCCACCACCAATTGCCTCTTGGAGCGACACGAGAAGGAAATGACCGACGTGGTCTGGAAGGTCAGCCCTGGAATCAGCATCACTCCGGTCGCCATTGTCGTGCGCGATGCAATCGAGCCCGCCAATCGCCGATTGGGCGCCCGTTTTGACTATCTCGCCAAAGCCGACTCCACCCCAGGAGCCAAAGAGGACCGCTCCAGCCACATTGTCGATATGGATGAGCTCAAGCAGCTGGAGATCGTCTTCAATGCCATGATCAAAGCCCTGGATCAGTCCCCGGCAAGAAACGAGGTCATCGCTCTGCAATACAAGAGCCGCTCCGGATTTGCGGTATCGCTCACCCTCGCACAGAAAGGCGGCGATCAGACAATCACCGCCACGCTGGACAAAGTGACCTGTAACTCCAAAGACAAGGCCCGCACCCTGTTTGAAGAGTCCACCACCATGGTCCGCACCCTGATGAATCACCTGGCCGCCTACTAAGGAACTGCTTGCCCCATTTCCACGCCGGGTTCGTCGCGTTAAGCGACGACCCGGATTGTTCCGTGCTTGTGAAACCCGCTCTTAACCCTAGCAGCTTCAGCCGCGGTTCAAAAGATCTTGCAGCCTTATAACGCTGATTCCGATTCCCCCAGGACCGCCATTGCGTACAATATAATCATGCTCAGACCCTTCGCCATCGTGCCGTGCCTGGTCATCGTGGCGGTGGCCAGTCTGGCGCCCGCTCAAACCCAGCCGCAGGACTTGGGCTCCGCTCCCACACCGGCCGCCATCGTCACCTTCCATGGTGAAGTCAACGCCTTCACCCAGGACGTCTTTATCCGCCAATTCAACCAAGCCCGTGCCCTGGGCGCCAAAACCGTCGTCATCGATCTCGATACCTACGGCGGCGGCGTTAAGAGTGCGCTGGAACTATCCCATTTCCTCAAACAACAATCCGATCTCCGCACGATCGCCTATGTAAACAATAAGGCCTATTCCGCTGGGTCCATGATCGCCATTGCCTGCAATGAGATCATCATGGCGCCAGCAGCCGCTATCGGCGATTGTGCTCCCATTTCCATCGGATCCGGTGGCCTTCAGCCGCTCCCCCCTGCCGAGCGTGCCAAAACGGAAAGCCCCATCCTAGCCGACTTCCAAGACAGTGCCGATCGCAACGGCTACGACCCGCTCCTGGTGCAATCCATGGTCTCTGTCAATCGGGCCGTCTACTGGATCGAGAAAGATGGCCAACGCCGCTTCGTCGGCCCAAACGACTACGAACAACTCACCAAGGCCGGCTGGGAGCCCGTCGAAGGCGTCCCCAATCCCGTCGATGGCCCCGACACGCTCCTGACCGCCTACACCGACCTCGCCATCAAACTAGGCTTGGCCAAGGGCTCCGCCTCCACCATTGACGACCTCCTCCGCCAGCGCAATCTCACCGCCATCGCCACCTTCAAGCCCGGCGTCGGCAGCGACATCGTTGGCTTCCTCAACAACGACCTCGTTCGCGGCGCCCTCTTGATCATCTTCCTCACCAGCCTTTACGCCGCCCTGCACGCGCCCGGCCATGGCTTCCCCGAAGC
>JBLNDH010000381.1:0-3936 GCA_050261455.1 Bacillota bacterium | reverse complement strand
TTGATCTGGAAGCCGTCGGTCGTGGAGAGAAGACATCCGTTCCCTTTGGCCCTGTTCCCAAGGGCGAGCCTGAACTGCGACCGATGATCAAGATCGAGAACTACGAACGCGCCAAGCAATTGCTTCGAGGCATTGCGGGCGGCTGTGTGCGTGAAGGGGGCTTGCTCCCGCACAAGTACACTCCTTCGGAGGTCAAGGAGTTTGCCTGGATCATCGAGGACGACAGCATGTCGGGCATCGAAGGCTATGCGCCCGGCGACCTCCTGGTGTTCATCGAAACCAACAACATCCCCGCCGGCAGCGACGTGATGGTCGAGGTACATGGCCAGGGTCTGGGAGTCGTGCGCCGCGTGTTCTACCAGGACGACCGCGCGATCCTCACCGCACTCAACCGCACCTGTCCGCCTCAGATCGTCTCGCTGAAAGATGTCACGAAGATGGCGATGGCTATAGCGCTGGTTCGTGCCCTTTGAAGGCGAATTCCAGCCCATTTCGCTCAGCACTCGCCTAGACTTCGCATCGACCGCGGTGGAACTATCGCCATCTTTTGTGGAATTGTTATGACTCACTTTGGCCACTGGCTGAAAGCCCGACGGGAACGATTGGACTTCACGCAGGCGAGCTTAGCCGCACAGATCGGCGTCTCGATGGCCACGGTTCGGAACTGGGAACACGCGGAGCGCATCGCCCGCATCAGTGTTCCGATCAAGGCAGCCTTGGCGGATACATTGCGAATGACTCTGCTTGAGTTGGAGAGCGTGGGGCGCGGCGAACGATCAGATGTGCCCATCGGTCCGGCGCCCAAGAACGAGCCGGAGAAACGCCCGATGGTTCATATCGAAAACTACGAGCGGGCGAAGGGGTTGCTCAAGGGCGTGGCCACCCACGATTTCACCATCCGGCACACCGGCCACATGCCCCATAAGTTCACCCCGGCCGACGTGCTGGAGTTCGGCTGGATCATGGAAGACGACAGCATGGACGGGGCGAACGGCTATCGCGTCGGGGATGTCGTCATGTTCGCAGAGGCCAAAGGGATTCCGCCCGGCTCGGATGTGATGGTTCAGATCCATGGCCGGTGTCTGGGCGTGGTTCGACGCATCTTCTACGAAATCGAGAAGGGCTCGGCCATTCTCTTCGCTCTGAACACCAAGTACCCGCCGCAGAGTGTCTCGCTCAAGGACGTGAGCATGATGGCCATGGCGGTCGCCGTCTTCAGGGCCGTCTAGTCGCCTGCGATCAGGTCGGCGATCTGGCCGCCCACGTCGAGGCGATTGTCATCGTAGATCATCGTCGTATCCACGCGCTTGTGCCTGGCGAACTGAGCTACGGCTCGGAGATTGCCGCTGGTTTTATCCAAGGCGTGGGTGATCCCCGCATGGCGCAGCCCGTGCGGCCGCACATGGCCTAAGCCCGAACGCCTGGCCGTCTTGACCACGACCCACTTGTATATGCCATGATCCGAGAGCCGACCCTGGGGCATGATGTTCGACAGGCTGTAGAACAGCGGCCCTGGCTCCAGCCCTCGGAACACGAGCCAGCGGGCGATGGCTTCGAGCGTGAGCCTGGGGATCGTGAGCCACTGAGCTTCATGCTCGCCTTTGCCCACGACGCGGATGCGACAACGAGCGGCATCCACATCCGACAGGTCCAACCCGGCGACCTCGCCACGGCGCAGCCCTCGATCGAACAGCAGGTGGATGATCGCGGCATCGCGGTACGACTTGGGCGTACTCTGGCCGGCTAGGTAGTCAAGCATCCGCTTCACGCCTTTCTTGCCCGGCCCGCGCGTGTCGCGGTACGCCCTCGCCTTCAGGTTGCGGACCTCCAACTGCCAGTTCACCAGGCCGAGCGTCCGGCCAAGCTGAACGAGCGACCGGAGCGATGAGAGCCGCCGGTTGATCGTCTTGGGCGAGAGATTCCGCGCCAGCATCTGGTTGAGGTACTCGAACGCCAGAGCATTGGCCTCGGGAGCGGTCTTGGTCAGCAGCAGGCGAGCCGCGTCTTCAATGCCGTCCGCCTGAACGAACGCCGCAAAATCGGCCAAGTCCTGCCCGTAGGCGCGCAAGGTGGTCGCTTTTCGCCCGGAAAGGAACAACTCGATCAGCCTCTTAGGGTCAATGCCACCGCTAAAGTTGATGGTAATAGCGTCCATATGCCCTCCTGAGCTTGTGCGGAACGGCATCAGGCTTCGGTTTCCGCATCGGCGTAGTAGGTGAAGCTCAGATGAGTCGGCTTGGCGTTCTTTGGCAGGTTCTTCGGCACGCCTGAAGGGGTGCAGTCGATCCAACCCTCCCAATGGTCATCAAAGGCCACGATGCAGATGCCATATTCAGCGGCCGCCAGTACCCGAGCCAGATCGGTACGATGGATCACCGCCAAGCCACAGCCCTTGCCCCAGGCGGTCGGGATCAGCTTCCCATCGATCAGCAGTCCCTTCTTGGAGTAGGCGATGACCAGCGCCATCCGGTCCATCGACTTGGGGATCAACGCCAGTGTCTCCATCGTGGTCTCCTTGGCGATGACGGCGCTGAATCGGGCCTTGGTGCAGGCTTGGAGCATCTGCTCTTCCAGCCAGCGCCGGAGGATCACCAGCCGGTTGCTGCACTCGGGTATTCGCCGGACCGCCCGCTCGGCATCCGATTCCAAGTGGCCCTTGAGAATCTCCCAGGGCAGGCGATCTGGGTTCAGGTGGCGGATATGCACCTTGAGGATGCGTTGGCGACGTCTAACCGACAGGTAGCGCCGGGCCAGGTGGACCGCTTCGTCCGCCGCGAGCATGTCCTTGGCCAGCTTCACGAAGTTGGTCTTCATTCACTCCCTCCGCTTCCGCAGCCCACAGGCGGCGGAGATCAGTTGCACCACGATCAGGAACACGATGAACTCCATCATGCCGCCTCCTGCGCCGCTGCGGTTGCCTGTGTCTTGGGATTGGTGTCCTCCTTGTGCCCGGCGACGATCCACCGGGCCTGGGGCTTGGAGCGGCAGAGGAACACGGCCGGTTCGCTCATCTCGATGGCTGCCAGCCCGATCCAGTCGTTCTTGGGCAGCGCCTTGAGCCAGTCTTTCAGATTCTCCACGGTCACGCGGATGCTCTGGGCGATCCCACGGCATGCACCACCAACAGGGCGCACGACCTCACTGCTGCCCGCCGACTTGCTCGACAAGACCAGGCCCTTGTTGGTGAAGGCGATGGTGACGGTCGGCTTCTCGGTGTTCTTGAGCGCCGCGGCGACTTCCTTGAACGCCTTGCGGAAGGCTTCGACCTTCGCCGTCCCGTAGGTGGTGTCCTCGCGCTGGAGCAGATCCCACGCGGCGGCCGGAAACTCGACCTTCTCGGTCGTGGCGTTCATATGCCAGCACTCCCCGGAGAAGCACCAGGCGTCGGTTTCCTCGCCCTCGCCTTCCTTGATGCGCACTTCCAGCATGGCGTCCGGGCCGAGCTTCATCTCCCGCTCCAGCACATCCAGCAGGCGATCCGCCACCTTCCAGGGGATCACCAGCGGCTTCTTTGCAGTGCGCGGAAGCTCGGCGGGAATGCCGCCATAGGTCGCCAGCACGTACCCATTGGTCGCCCCAAGGGTGATGTGTCCCTCATCCTGGCGGAAGATCAGACCGTAGCGGGAGTGGTCGTCCAGGGCCGGCAGCACCCAATTCAGCGCATCCACCAAGTCGGCCACCTTCGCGCGGATGACCGGCTCCCCATCCATCTTCTCCGCGGCCGGGAAGTCCTCAGCGGGGCGGGTGAAGAGCTTGAACTCGCTCTCCATCACGCCAGCTTCGATGTTGGTCGTCTTGCGCGTCTTCTCGAAGTGCCGGATGACGACGGCCGGTTCCTCCTTGAGCTTCCCGCTCTCGATGACCAGCGTTCCAGGGCATTCCTTCGCGATCCCGCTGAGCAGGTCGAAGGGGATGATGCCGACGAAGGGTTCTGCC
>JBLNDH010000380.1:0-3770 GCA_050261455.1 Bacillota bacterium | reverse complement strand
GGCTTGGATGCAGTCGGGCATGGTCGGGATTGGGCGGATTCATTAAGACGGCCTTTGCTATTCACTTCGATACAGTCACTTTCGCGAACCATGGCCGACGGAGGCGTGGCAGTGCACGCACTGGACGGCGTTGGCGGCGGTGGTGCTGCCGGCGACGATGTCATGGACAAAGTCGCCGTGACAACGCAGACAATTGTCCTGAAGGATCTGGGCGTTGTGCGGGGTGATCAGAATCGGCTCATGGAAGTTCTGGAGGGTGAAGGCGCTGGAATGATTCCAGCCATTGCGGGCTTTAGCGATGAGCTTGGGGATGGCTTCGTGGGGGAGATGGCAATCGACGCACTTGGCGAAGGTGTGGTGGCCGGCCTTGCTCCAGGAGGCGTATTCGTCGTTCATGATGTGGCAGTTGGCGCAGGCTTTGGGATCGGTGGAGAAGTAGGAAAGGCCTTCGGCGTAGTTGAAGGTGAAGATGCCGACGCCGAGGAAGATGCCGAGGATGGCGGCGAGGGCGAGGGTGGTTTTGCGGAGCGGAAGGCGCACGGCAGTTCCTTGCTTGAGAAATGGCACCAAATAGGAACTACTTACTGCAAACGATTTTATAACAGTATGTCACGACTGCAATGGGCGGGGAATGCGAGAACGAACCAAATTGGTTTAGTCTCTGGTGGGTGGAGGGGAGAGGCAGGGGTCGGGGACGTGGGGATGTTCTAACAGAGAGGAGATCCGGGTCGTCGCGTTGCTCCGAACCCGGCGTGGAGATCGGCAGCGCGGCATCGACTGGGCACATCGTGGTTTGGCGGGAGGTTCGCTGTGCCGTTTACCAGGGCGGAGGGTTAGAAGGCTCGGCGTTGGCGGGCGGGGGGGATGTTGAGGATTTTGCGGTACTTGGCGACCGTGCGGCGGGCGATGTCGATGCCCTGTTCCTTGAGCTTCACGACGATTTCGTCGTCGTTGAGGGGGTTATGCTTGTCTTCGTTGCCGATGATGATCTTGAGTTTTTCCTTGACGGCATCCCAGGACATGTCTTCGCCATCGGCGTTGGTGGTGCCGCCGGAGAAGAAGCGGCGGAGGGGGTAGATGCCGCGGGGGGTCTGGATCCACTTTTCGGAGACGGCGCGGGAGACGGTGGCGACGTGGATGCCGAGCTGATCGGCGACCTGGATCATGGGTAGGGGCTTGAGATGCTCGGGGCCTTTGTCGAAGAAGTCTTTCTGGGCTTCGACGACGGCTTTGATGACGCGGAGGATGGTGCTGTTGCGCTGTTCGATGCTCTCGATCAGCCAACGGGCGTTGCGGACGTTGTTGGCGAGGAACTCGCGGGTTTTCTTGTCGCAGCTGCGTTCCTTGAGCATCTTGCGATACATGGCGCTGATGAAGAGGTTGGGCGTACGGTCGTTGGTCATCTGGACTTCGTACTTGCCGGTCTCTTCATCGAAGTAGATGGTGGCGTCTGGGGTGATGGGCGGGGGCTCCTCGCCGCCGACGAGTCGGCCCGGGTGCGGGTGAAGGCGGGCGAGGTTTTTGACGGCGGCCTGGATCTCGGGGATTTCCCGGCCGAGTTTGCGGGAGATCTGGGGATAACGATTCATCTCCAGATCCTTCAGATGATCCTGAACCAGCTTGCGTTCGAGCTCGAAATCGTGACCTTCGGAAAGGTCGGCGTCTTGCTCGATGGCGTCGAGCTGAAGCAGGAGGCATTCGCGGAGATCGCGTGCGCCGATGCCGGAAGGCTCGAGCGTCTGGACGAGCGTCAAAGCGGCTTTGAGATCCTCCAGCGTGAGCGGTATCTTCCATTCTTTCTGAATGACTTCCAGATCGGTGCGGAGATAGCCGTCGGCATCGATGTAGTAAATGATGGCTTCGCCAGCCGACCGAATGCCGGGGGAGCATTCAACGAACGTCCATTGCCGCAGGAGCGACTCAACGAGCGGCTCGCCGCGGGCGGCGGTATTGGTCATGGCATCCAGCTTCCGGTCGCGTTCGCCATCTTCGGCGGCGACGCGATAGTTGCTGGGTGCGTTGGTGAAGAACTCTTCGTTCTCCAAGTATTCGCTGAGTTTGGCTAGACGGTCGAAGTCGGCAGCCTGGCTGGCGTCCTCCTTCACCACCATGGGGCGTTCGGACTCGGAGAGGTCTTCGGCCGGTTCGTGATTCTCATTGTTCTGGATGGCGACGGAGCCGGCATTTTCGGCATCGGACTCGCTCAACTCCAGGACCGGGTTGTTCTGCAGTTCTTGCGCAATGCGTTCTTCCAGGGCCATTAAAGGCAACTGGAGGATCTCCATGGACTGGATCATGCGCGGGGTAAGGAGCTGCCTCAACTCCGGCCGCATCGATTGTGTTAACTGCATTCCCATAAACTACTTACTGCAGGCAACCTGCAAAGGCACGAAATTTGCTAATCCGACCCAAGAGTATATACGTTCGCGGTGTGGGGCGAGCAAGTGGAAAACTCGGAGAAATCTGGTGGGACTTGGGCGTAAAGGGCTCAAACGGGCCCAAGCATTGATAATTGGATTTGGAGGGTGTTAAGGAACTGGAGGCACGGAGGGAGGGGGAAGGCAAGAGAGGGGGCGGTTGCCCGGCGCGGGGTGTGGGTTAATGCAGGAACCGGAGGAATTTGACGAGGATGAGGATCAACAGCAGGATCAGATAGACCCGCAGGAAGTAGAGGGCGAAGCGGACCATGGGGGTCATCTGAATGCGTGGCACGGCTTACCTCACAATCGGACGTGGATTCCCGGTCCCCTCATGATGTCGTGGTAGCGGATGACGCCGAGCAGGTGGTCGTGGGGGGTAACGACAGGGATCATGCGATAGTGATACTTGGCAAACATCTCGGCCAGGTCTTCGCGGGTGAAGTCCTCTTCGGCGCTGACGACTGGGGAGTTCATGATGTCGCCCATGGTGGCCGAATCGGGGGCCAGCACCAGGTCGCGGAGATCGACCACGCCGATCAGGAGCTTGTCGTCGCCGACCACGACATAGAGGTAGGAGACGGCGGCGTGGTCGCGGCCGGAGTTGCGGATGGAGGCCAGGACCTGGCCGACCTTCGCGTCCCGGGACACGGCGACGTAGTCGGTGGAGATCATGGTGGCGGCGGTGGCTTCGCGATTGGAGATCAAGGCCTGGATGCGTTGCTGCTTGTCCTTGGGGAGCAGGTCCATCATTTTGATCAGTTCATCATGGGGTAAGACGGAAAGCAGGTCCGCCAGTTGGGTGACGGACATCTCCGAGAGGATTGTCCGCGCCCGTTCCTCGCGCAGATGGGCCATCAACTGGCGTTGAGCGCGGGGCTCGGCATCCATGAGGGTTTCGGCGGCTTTTTCGGAGTCGAGGGCGGAGAAGACGGCCTGTTGTTCGTCGCCGGAGAGCTCTTCGAGGGCGTCGGCCAGGTCCTCGCTGGGCAATTCCCGCAGTTGTTTTCGCGTAATGGAAAGGGAGACCGCGTCGGTCTGGGTGGCATCTTCGACCGACAGGGGCTGGACATAGCGCCAGGAGACCAGTTGGTCCTTGAGGGGCAGGAGCTTGGCCAGCCGCCACTTGCGCAGGAAGCCATTAAAGGAGATGTCCACGTGGATGAGGAGCATGCGGCCCTTGGATTCGAGCAGGTGCACATCGTTGACGACTTCGGTGCGTCGGCCATCGATGTCGTAGATGGTGCGTCCCATGAGGTGCTCATGGACGAGGATCCAGCCGGGCTGACCCACACCGGGGGGGTACTTAACGCCGTTCTCGGGGGGGCTGACGAAAATGGCGTCTTGCTCGAT
>JBLNDH010000379.1:0-3106 GCA_050261455.1 Bacillota bacterium | reverse complement strand
GAGGGCGCGACCTTCTCTCGAACCTGCCGGAATGAAGCCGATAGCTCCGCAACGGCCGCCTGCCCCGCCGGCTGGGCCTGATTCTGCTGCTGGGCCTGTACGATCGGCATCCCCGGCAGGGATCCAAGCCCCATGAGTGCCGATGCTCCATACAACATCAGCACGCGTGCTGATCTCAATAAACTCATCGTTCGATCTCCTTGCGCTGAGGACATGATGGTGAGCGACGGAATGGGTTGGCAATCGGCATACCAGAGAATGACTGGTTCACGCCACCCCCAAAGCGTGCTGCCGAGGCTCCGACCGAGCCGGAATTGCGGTGTGCTTCCCCATTCAGAGCGGATCCGGGTCGTCGCCAAGCGACGAACCCGGCGTGGAGGGCTGGGAATGGACGGATTTCGGTCAGGCAGGCTGACTCTGCCGTTTTGATCAGATCGGTTCGGTCGCGCATTCGCATCCAATAATGGGCCGGGGTTGTGCCATATCGTCATTCGCGCATGCCAGGTTCGTAGCGATTGCACTACCCCCTTAGTCAAGAATCAGACATGCAGGGTGCAACCGGCAACATCTCAGCTCCTCCAGCAGTACCCACAAGCCTCCATCTCCAGGAATTCGTCAGGGGCAATCCAACCAAGTCAGCAGCATCGCGGCCACATGTTTGCCGATCCGCCGTCGCCCACCGGGCAGGAACAATCCGCCTCGCGGATACCCTCCGGACCCAGCGTGACCTGCACGTGCAGGTAGTTTGAATCAGTCTGGGAAGCCCGAAACACGAAGCTTAACCCCCATGATGCGCCCGCTCGTTTGGCTCGCCGACTTCCCCTCACCGGGGCGAGCCCGACAGCAGCTTCAATCCCACGATCCCCACAACGATCAGCGCGATGCACAGAACCCGCAGAACATCCCGCCCTTCGCCCAGGTACATCATTCCGTAAGTCGCCGTGCCTACTGCGCCGATGCCCGTCCACACCGCATAGGCCGTCCCCAGCGGCAGGGTGTGCATCGCCCGGGCCAGGAGCACAAAGCTCAGCAGCATGATGACGACGGTGATTACGCTCGGCCAGAATCGCGTAAAGCTCTGCGAATACTTCAACCCCACCGCCCAAGCAACTTCACACAGACCGGCCAGGAACAGATAGACCCAGGACATCCTTACCTCGCTTGGGTGGAGGATATTACCCCACGCGTTTTTTTGTCGGTATCGGCTTACCCGTTCATCCGAGCCCCGCATTGGCAGACGAACGGCTTGAGCTGGTGCGGGTACAGTCGCGAAGGCTGGCGAACCTCAATCACACATCCACAGCGAGGACAGGCGAAGCTGTCCCCGGCCTTAGTCGCCGCCGGTGCCGGCGTATCCAACGGCGATTCATCCGCGTCCGTCACCTCGCCTTTTCGATCCATCGCCAGATTCGCCAGCTTGTCCGCCAGCGCATTCTTGTGCCGGTAGTTATGCTCTATCCCCATGAGCTCAAACTGCCGCACCAATTCCTGTGCCTCCTGGTAAAGAGGCTGCAGGTCCGGATGCTTCACGCGGTATTCCCCCCGCATCTGCTTGATAATCAGTTCACTGTCGCCGCGAATCTGGATCTTCTTGGCCCCCAACTGCTTGGCCTGCTCCAGCGCGGTGATCAGGGCTTGATACTCAGCCACGTTGTTCGTCGCCCGGCCGATGAAGCGTCCCAAGGTAACCAGGGTCGTCCCGTCGGCGGCACGCAGGACCACCCCAATGCCGGCAGGCCCCGGGTTACCCCGGCTGCCCCCATCAAACTCCAGGGTGATCAACGTGTTGCTCACGTCAGCCGACGCCAAAGTGGACCTCTTCTTCCCTTAGGAATTCCTCGGCTCTTTGCCTGCGGTCGCCGGGGCCTCGTCCTCATCCGGTTCCGGCGTAATGGAGCGGGCCACATCGATCGCGGACACCTGCCGGCCCGCCACGGCAGACTCGGCCTTGCCGCGGGTTTCCCGGCGTTCCTTGTGCTTGTTGATCGCCATTTCCGGCGGCAGGCTGTCGGGAATGTACATCAGCCGCTGACAATTCGGACAGAACACCATCTCGTCGCGCGAATGCAGCCGGTTGTACATGTCGGGAACCAGCGCCATGTTGCAGGCCATGCACACATACTCTTCGCGGCGACGATCCGGCTTCCCGATGGCCGCCATCGCCTCGCCATCCCAACGCTCCGCTATGCGATCAAACGTATCCAGCGCCTTGGCGGGCACGCTCTTGGCGGCTTCATCCCGCACTGCCTGCTTGCGGTCCACTTCCGCTTTCAGCTCAGCCAGCTTGTCGGCCAGTTCGTGCTTGATCTGCTCGCACTTCTTCTGTTCCGCGTCCATCTGGCTGGTCAGGTCGTTTACCTCCGGCTGAATCTTCTCCACAACCTCCATCACCTTCAGCAGTTCCTCTTCCACCTTGGCCCGGTCAATCTTCTCGGTGTTGATCTCGGTCAGAAAGGTCTGGTATTGCTTGTGGCTCTGGGCAGTCTGCTGCTGCTGGCGAAGCCGCTCGATCCTTGTCTCACGCGCCTTGACGTCCAGTTCGAGTTGCGCCGCCTTGCCTTGGTGCTCCTGAAGCTGGCTCTGGGCCAATTTCAGCTTTTCACTCAGGTCAGCAATCCGTCGCTCTTGAATACGAACACTTTTGGAGGCGCTTTCCAAGCTCCCCTGCGCCGCTCGGAGATCCTGATCGGCGCGAAACAACTGCAACAACGCTACATTCGTTGGACCCATTGGGTTTCCTTCATCTGTACTGGACGGTTTTCTGCCCGCCTGCGTCACTTCAGCTTCCGCAGGGCGGGCAGAATCGAACTATTATGCGAATCTCCGGGCAGATGAAAAGAGGTTCGCTTCTGCCATTTGCATCGGTCGTCCCCCGAGAACGCGCCCGTGGGCCGGTTTTACCCCCCTGCGGACACACTGCGGGCACACCGGGGGCTTCCGGTCGGGCCGAAAAAAAAACCCGCACTCCGAAGAGTGCGGGTTCTTGTATCAAGAAATAGTCGGAGCCGTCCGTTGCCGTTGCCGGCAACGTTCCCTGGCCCGGCAAGCCGGGCGAGGACGAGGCTGTGCTGACAGAAGCCCCGGGCAGTTCGCACTGCCAGGGGTT
>JBLNDH010000378.1:0-3625 GCA_050261455.1 Bacillota bacterium | reverse complement strand
CTCTTCTCCCTCGCCCGGTACTCCGGGAGAGGGTTGGGGTGAGGGTTCCTCGCAACGCCTCTACCCAAACCGAAACAGTTCTACGACCCTGTCCTCCTCTTTTGTCAGTGATCCTCTGTTCTCCGCGGTTGTCCCACGCCGCCAACCGCTACGAAGGATCACGGACAGAGGCCCACGGACCAACCTCTATTCGCCTTTCGGCATCGTCCACTTATACGCCGGCCGCGAGTTCGGATACGCCAGTTCATCGAACTTCCGCTCCACCGTCTTATGCAGCAGCACGCGGTCGGCAAAATCCATCAGCACGGTCCAGTCACCCTCATTGTGCTCGTGCTTGCCTTCACGGTAATAAATCCCGATGCGATCGCCGGCCCCGAGAAAGTTGAAGACCTCTTTGGCCGCCAGATGGCTCTGCTGCGTCCCCTCGGGATTGGCCCACAGGTCGCCCAAGGCTTCCGTCGAAAGCAGAGCCCGCGGAGCCACCAGGGCCTTCAGCGAATGCTGATCGAATGGCAATCGATCGGTCTTCCCGATGAACTGCCCGAACCGCGGGCTGAACCAGAACGGGAAGTTCTTGAGAATGTCCTCGATCCGCTCGCTCTTCTCCGCCTGGAAGCGGTAGCACCCGGCCCCGCCGCAGCCGGAGTTGTTCGGAGCAGTCAAGGCAATGCGATCGTCCGTAGCGCCCGCCAGCAGAGTGGCTTTGCCGCCGCGCGAATGCCCCGTCACGATGATCCGCGACGCATCCACATAATCCTGGGTGATCAGGTAATCCACCACGCGATGGAATCCCCACGCCCAGGCCGACACCGCTCCCCAGTCATACTCGGGATAGACCGGGTACACGCCCTGGGTGCGGTCCTTGCTGTCCGGTGCAATCTCCGTGCGATCGAATTCCGCCAGGATATACCCGCGCTTGGCCACCATACCCTGAATGGGCAACGGCTTCTTGCCCCAACCCAGATCCCCGGTGATGATCACCGGGAAGGGCCCCTTCCCCGTGGGAATCGTCAGTTCCAGGTGCGTTGACACCTTACTGCCCGGCCCCATCGTCAACAGGATCTTCTTCTCAACGGCACCCAATTGATCATTCGCCGTGGACGAAAGCACTTCCGCCCGCACATTCCCCGGCGGGGGCGCCATTCGCCCATACTCGTAGTACAGAATCGATTCCTTCAACTCCGCGCGCCGCCGTGCCCAGTCCTCCTTGGACCGAACCGGCGAGCCGTCATCCATCACAAACGGATTCGGCAGCTCCTGAACCACTGGCAACTGATCGATCGGCGCAAAATCCTTCCCCCAGGCCCCGCCCCATGACGCGAACACGACGAGCGCCCATGCCCACAGCCCGATCGTTAGAGAGGATCCATCTTGATAGCACGATGTTGTTTTCATGCCGTTACCTCGCGATTATGCAGGCCTTCATGCCGTTGCCGCGTGCGATCAAAAGCCCCACGCATCGCCCCAAAGAAGTGCTTCAAGCCCTCTAAAGCCCACGGTGTTGCCGTGGGGAATTTCAGGCTCTCAAGACCACTTCTTACTGCGTGATGAAAATGAACTCAACCTCGACCGCCGCATCCAACGGAAGTGCACTGGCTCCCACAGCCGACCGCACGTGCTTTCCACTGTCTCCGAATATATCCAGTAGCAACTCGCTGGCGCCATTGGCAACCGCCGGCTGTTGAGTGAAGTCCGAGTCGCTGCTCACAAAGGCCCCGACGCGCAACACCCCCGTAAGGCGGTCGACCGAGCCTTCAATCGCCTGAACCGCCCCCAGGGCATTGATCACACACTGCCGCGCCGCGATCTTGGCCTGGTCGATCGAGCATCGCGAGGGAACCTGCCCCGTCGCCAGGAGCTTCCCCTCTTTCATGGGCAGCTGTCCCGCTACGTAAATCAAATTGCCCACTCGCTTGGCCGGCACATAAGCACCAAAAGGACCGGCAATGGGCGGAAGCGTGATCCCAAGAGCAGCCAACCGTTGCGTGATCGTTATCTGGCTCATGGCGGCATTGTATCATGAAGCAGGGGTGTGGCGAGGAGTGACGGAGTATCGGAATTATGGGGTGACGGTATCCCAATCCACACTCCGACACCATCTCCCGTTCCCGGAAACTCACAATAGGTCGTGATCCCCCGGCAGCGGCTCGACCAAACCATCCAACGCAACACGCATGGTCTGCCACACGACCCAGCACTCCAACCCGAAGGGAAGAAACCCGATCAACCCCAGGATCGGCATCTCAAAATACCGGATCTGCTCGAATGAGCCCAGAAACGGTAACCGATAGACCCATTTGGCCAAGGCCCAGTAATTCCAGAATTCCCACAGGAACCCGCACATCAATCCACCGGCAAACGCCGCCAGGGTCCGGCCAAACCAACCATTTTGCCAGTCTCGCCACATGCTGGGCCGTCCGAGCCAGTAATTGATCGGATCCAGCAGAAACACCAGGCTCGCCCACAGCGTGAGATTGGTGATGGGATCCGGATGGACCCATGGCCAGACGAACATCACCACGCCCGCAACCAGCGAAATGACCAACACAATATTGAACGCGCCCGAAGGGGCCTTCATGACCTGCGACTCGCTGGCCCTCCCTCGACGGTACGACCGGCTTGCCGCCCAGTCGAACAACCCCAGGCTCAGCAGAACCTGCCCGCTCATCAGCATCCCCGGAACAATCGCCCCGAATGCCACCACATACCCCAAAACCCGCTGGGCAAACGTCGGCGGCATCCCAATGTACCGCCAGGCCCGAATCGAGTAGAAGTTCACCCAGTCGAAGATGCACCAGATGAAAACCGACGCCAGACACAGCATCGCAAAGTGATGAGGCCGGCTTCGCACCGGGCTTCGCCCCCGCTGATACGTCAACAATCCCTCCAGCAGCAGGATATACCCCACCCACACCAATGCCGTCATATTCACCGCTACCCACCGCGCTGCATAGCCCAGGGGCGTGGTAGGGGGGTAATTCATCTTGAAAGCATCAACAGCCGTCTGTGTGTGGAATGGCCCCCGCCCTGTGGAAAAAACGTCCGTGAACAGCAGCGCTTCACAGACCAGAATGATCAACGCGCCAATCAGCAGCGTCCCAGGAACGCCTCGCCGAGTCACAACACCAGCCGGGTTTGTTGACGCGGTGCTCATGCGACTTGCAGAAATACAACCAGCCGACTCGGATGTCACGCCACAAAAATCGCTCCAGCGCAGTACGTGCACCCATTTCTTCGGACATGCCACCCAAGCCGGACCGAAGCGCAGGTCCGGATCTTCTTCGTTACTCCCGAACCCCCAACGCTATTCGTTCTCGTCTTCCTCCCCGTCCTCCTCAGCCGCCGCTCCTTGCGAATCGCCTGACTCCACCGGTTCTTCCGGCTGAGAATCCTCGCTCTTCGCGCCTTCCACTTTGGGTTCATCCGCCAGGTGCATCGGCAACTGCCCCGATTTGCGATGCTCCTCCGACGCCGGCTGAATATCGATCTCGTTCGGCTTATCGCTTTGGGTGACCAGAATCTTCTTCTCGCGAACCAGTTCGAGAATTGCCAGAAATATGCCTATAATTTCGCTGCGGCTCTTTCTCCCTTCAAACAGCTGCCGCAGCGACAACCGCCCTTCGCG
>JBLNDH010000377.1:0-2968 GCA_050261455.1 Bacillota bacterium | reverse complement strand
CGGATCACCTCAAGTCTCTGCTCCCCGCCGCCGTCAACCGCTATTTCAGCGAGTCTCCCGATGACCCCAAGGCCCGCGAATCGATCCTGGCCTATTACGCCTGCGTCTCCTTCATGGACGCCCAGGTTGGCCTCGTGCTTGATACCCTTGATCGCTTGAAACTCCGCGACAACACCATCATCGTCTTCGTCAGCGACAACGGCTTCCACCTCGGCGAGCACGGCATGTGGGGCAAGAACACCCTCTTCGAGCAATCCACTCGCGTCCCTCTGATCATCGCCTCCAATCAAGCCGATCATAAACCCGCCGCCTGCCCACGCGTCGTTGAATTCCTCGACATCTATCCTACCCTCGTCGACCTCTGCAGCCTCCCCATGCCTTCCAAACTTCAAGGCCGTACCCTCCTCCCCTTGCTGAAGGATCCCCAGGCCCCCTGGGATCACGCCGCCTACACCATCCTCAAACGCGGCTCCATCATGGGCCGATCCCTCCGCACCGAGCACTTCCGCTATACCGAATGGGACGCCGGCCAGGAAGGAACTGAACTCTACGACCTGGAGAAAGACCCCCGCGAACTACGCAACGTAGCCACCGACCCCGCCTACGCCACCTCAAAAGCTCAACTCCAGGAGCAACTGCATAAACGCACCGAGCTCACCCCAACTCAACCCGCTCAGAAGACCAAGTCCACCGCTCACCATCCCAGAAAATCCAAGCGACTCCGCCCCCGCCTCCTCTGGGCCGCCGGCTCCGCCCTCGCCGTCACCCTCGCCGCCCTCGGCTCCCTCTACTGGTTCACCCGTCGCCGCCAACCCCATTGAATTGGGAATTGACCGTTGTCAATTATTGAGAATTTGAAAACCTGTCTCCTATTGTCGAAGGATCGATTCTTGGCTCCCGAGCTCGCGAAGGCTCGAAGCCGCGAAGGACACGCGAAGGACACGCGAAGCATACAAGCTAATTCTTTCTTCCTTCGCGTCCCCTTCGCGTCTTAGCGGCTTCGCGAGCTCTGCTCTCATGGACAGGAAGGATCTGGCTCTCAATAAATGCAAAGAGTTCCCCTTTTGCCAGTCGTCCTCCGCCACCAACCGCCGCAAAGGACTAACCACTCATCACTCGGCTTCCGCCCCCGCCCGCACATACACCTCTGCCATCCCCGATTTCAGCGTTCCCCTCTCAAACATCCGCTGCCACGCTCCCCGTTCCACCAGTCTCTCCGCGACCTCCATCGCCGCCGCCGACTGCCGATCCCCCTTCTGGTATTTCCAAATCAGCAAAACCGGCTTGTACTGCTTCAACTGCCGTTCGACCTCATCCAGATCCTTCCCCTCGGGAAATCCGATGAACTTTGCACCCGCATGATAGGCCACAAAACTGCTATCGCCCCGACTCGGGCTGGCGATTGGCCCCGCCAATCCCCGTTGCCGCATCTCCTTTGCCACCGCGCGGTACAACCCCGTGCTTCGCTGCCGGTGCAACGCATTAACATCATTGATCCCGATCATCGCAAACGAAACCAGCACCACCCCGCTGAGAACCCATCGTGCCACCTTCACGCCGGCCTCAGACCGCCGCGATAACTCGGATGAATCCTCACGTGCCCCCGCCTCCCAAATCATCTTGAAGCAGAACACCATCCCCAATGGCACAAGAATCGGTAGAACATATCGTTCGGTGAAATAAACCGGCAGAAACCCACCGCAATAGACCGCTCCGGTTCCCACCAGCCACGCGATCTCCCATCGCCCTCGCCCCAACCGACCTGGCAACGCCAGTACCGCCGCCGCCAGGATCGCAATTGCCGTGCAGTGAAACGCATCAAGCTCCCAAATGGCCCACCCAATCCGCACGGCATGGTCCCGGATCACCTCCACCTGCCGCCTGAAATGCGCGTTGCTCTCAAATGGCGACCAGTACGGATACGGAATCAACTCCTGCGTCTCACTGCGAATCAAATAAGGCCCCGGCGGCGCCCCAAAATACCGCGCCGTCTTCTCATGCACATCCCGCGACAGCATCAGCGCATGGGCCCTCGCCCCTACTCCGGTGAATGTGAAGTGCCCATACCGCCACGTCAGTGCCCCCGCCCATGGCACCGCCACCATCAGACATCCACCCACCACCAGCAAACACGCGATCACCGTCCTGCGCACCCCCATCCGACGATCCGCGGCCGCACTCTCCGGCCGCCTCGCATACGCCTGCAAAAGCAGACTCATCGGCCCATGAACCAATACGAACGGCAGCGCATACGCCTTGGCCAGGTAGGCAATTCCTCCCACCACCCCCGCACTCAGTGCCAGCCCCCGGCTCTGCCCAATCCGCGGATGCACGATCAGGCTCAAGTATCCAAACAGGCACGCCGCCAGGATGACGTCCGGCGTGATCACACGCACGCAGATCGGCGCAATGACCAACGCCATCGCCACCAGCACCAGCATTTGCCAGATTTCCGAGAGCCGCGTGAACCTGCGCAGGAACAGCAGCAAACTCAACAGCAGCGCCCCGCCCCAGAAACACAGAACCGCCCGGGCCGCATACAACCCATCCATTCCCATCGCCAGTAGGGGGGTGATGCACCACGAAATCAGCGGACTCCAATTGTCCGATATGGAGGAGTAGAAATCTCCCGCCGCCAGGTACTTTGCCCGCTGGATGTAGCAGATGGCATCCGGATTCATCCGCTCCCGCTGCTGCCATGCCAGGGGCACCACCACCGCTGCGTACACGATCAGCGGCACCATCCCGCTCATCAGCCGTCGTACGCCCATCCCCGCCCGCCGTGGTGGAGTCTGCATCGCAACTGCTTCAGTCACGTTCTATCCTCGCGTTGTGCGCCGGCCAACGGGCCCCGTGCCCATCGGCCTCATTCGTTCGCTAGCATTTGGTGTGCAGCGTTCCCCGGTGGCCACGCCGGCTTCGCCAGTTGCTTCGCCCACGCCTCCAGCTCATCGTTCAACTGCTTGAA
>JBLNDH010000376.1:0-20223 GCA_050261455.1 Bacillota bacterium | reverse complement strand
TCATGTACTCCGTGTTGGTGGTGGTGCGATCGCCGGCCTCCTGGAACCAGCCGGCGATGGAGGGCAGCAGATGGCCTTCATCGGTTTCCGTGACGTTGCCGCAGGTGTGGACGTCGTAGTTATCCCGGGTCCCGGTGGTGCCAGTGCGCAGGGTCGGGCGGGTGGGGTCGAGTGCGTTGACGAAGTCCTGGAACGGGCCTGATTCCCAGGCGTTGTCGTTTTGCGACTCGTTGGACAAGACCCACATGATGACCGAGGGATGGTTCCACAGCCGGGCCATCCAGCCGGCGGAGTCGGTGAGCACGTTGCGATGCCAGATCTCGTATTCCTCGGGGGTGAACTTGTAGTCCTGGTAGTTGTAGAGCACCGGGAACTCGGAGAGGATCATGGTGCCGTGCTCGTCGCAGATGTCGCACCAGAGGCGAGGGGGCGGCTGGGTGTGGGTGCGGAAGGAGTTCATGCTCATTTCGCGGGCTTCAGTGACCAGGTAGTCGATTTCCTTGCCGCGAACGGTGTCGCCCCAGTTCCATTCAAAGACGAGATTCGAGCCATGCAGCCAGAGATTCTTGCCGTTCAGCTTGTAGTTGCGGTCTTGCACTTTGATCTGACGCATGCCGAAACGAAAGGTCAATTCATCCAGGATTCGCCCGTCCTTGGTCAGCTTCACCTGGGCGGTGTAGAGGGGGCATTGCTCGTAGGTCCAGGGCTGGAAGCCGGGCATGGGCACTTCGACGAAGAAGTGCTTGCCGCCGAGGGGATCGGGATCGGGCACGAGGCGGGCGGGGGCTTCGCCGGTGCCCATGGTTTTTCCATCGGGCCAGGGTTTGACCTGGGCGATGATTTGCAGATTGTCCAGAGGCTGGGGGCCGGTGGGGGTGATGCGGATTTTCACGCGGCTGTTGGGTAAGTCCGGCATCGCCAGGGCCCATTTGATGTAGGCCGAGTCGGCGAAGTCGATCCAGATATCGTCCGTCACCTCTGGGATGCCCACGCCGAAACCCGCGGGGATCAGGGCATTGCCGCTGCGGCTTTTACGAACGGCGGCGGCGCCGCGGATCTTCAGTACGATCTGGTTCTTACCCGGCTTCAGCACTCCTGCCGGGACGATGACCTGATACGGGCCGGTTGGTTCGTTCTCGCCGACTTTCTGACCGTTGATGAAGGCCTCTGCGCCACAGGCGATGCGATTCCATCGCAAGACGGCGAGGGCTTTTGCTTGAGTGGGGGTGACGGTGAAGTTTCGGCGTGCCCAGACGAACCGGGTCTGATTGGCCGCCTCTTGGCTCCATTTCATGAACGGGCCGGGCAGAGTCACCGGTTGCCAATCCAGCGGCGGCTGGGCTGAAGCTGCTTCGGCGTGTTCGTCGCCGGCTCCTTGGACAAATTGCCATGGGCCGTTCAGGGGCACCGAGTTGGCGTGCGAGCCCTCGTGTGCTTGGGCGGGGACTGCCCAATACGCGATTGTCACAAGCAGAAGAGTGAAGAACTTGGCCAGGGCGAAGGCGCGCATGGTTTCTCCTTGGGGCAGATCCCTGAGGTGTCTTGGTAGGTTGGGGGACCTTGGCTATCTGAAATACTCTGTTGGGATCTGTGTGTTTACCGGGATGAATCAGAGAAACGGGAGATCGAGGAGAGCAGGAAGAGGGGCCACAGATTTCACAGCAAGGGTGTGAGCAGCAACCCAAGAAGGCACGTAGGCACGAATGGAGGGACAAGGGGAGGAAGGGATGGGGGGATGGTGGGACAGATTGGGGAGTGGCGAATCGGCGCTGCGGGGTCCGCGAAACCGCAAGCGTGTCATTGGGTCGGAGGGCGAAGGGAGGATTACCGCACTTAATTGACAATTCTCAATTGCCAATTGGGAGACGGGCCCAGGGATGAATCCTTGGGCTTGGAGACAGGGGGCAGGGCGGGCGTGGGGAGAGTGTTTGGGTGGGAAGAGAACCCAGGGAACAAGTTCCCGGGGCGTTGTTCGGGTATCGCATCATCCGTTGGAGTGTACAGCTGGCTCTGAACCCTCACCCCGGCCCTCTCCCGGAGTACCGGGCGAGGGAGAAAGAGGGAAGAAACGAAGGGATTGGGGCAAAGGTTTCCTCGCCGAATTGACAATTGAAAACTGGCAATCAGGAATTTCGTTAGTGTTCTTCGCCGCTGCAGACCAGGCGCATTCTGGCACTGGTATCGTCGAGCTGCTCTCCGGCCACGGCCAGGGCTTGATTGATGACCTTGCGGATCGAATCGTCCAGGAGGTGTTCGATCTGCGTCGGCAGGCCAAGGGATGTCAGGACTTCGGCGGGGATGATGTCGATTTCCATATCCTCGCAATAGACGTAGCTGTACTTGGCCAGTTGATTGGCCACGTGCACCACCTGTATGGCCCGCAGCAACTCGGCATCCAGGTCGTCGAGGGCGGGGTCCGCGGGGAGGTGGTGCAGACGAATGGCGTGAGCCAGGTCTTCGGGCAACTTCCAGTTGTTGGCGAGGATCTGGCCGATGGCGGCATGGTCTGCCCCGAACAGTCGGCGTTCGCGGGCCAGGAAGCTCTCATCGGCGATGGGTGATTTTTCCCAGATCTTCGCGACCAGGCCGGGGAATTGGCTGTTGATCGCCAGCTTGCCCAAGTCGTGCAGCAGGCCGATCGTAGATGCCAGCCACGGGTCGGTTTGGCCGACACGTTTGGCCAGATGCTCCGAGAGTTGTGCGACAGCCAGGGAATGAAGCCAGAGACGCTGGTTGTTGTAACCCTTTCCGGTACTTCCTCGGCTGACGAAGATTTCCGAGAGCTTGGTTTGCAGGACGATCGACTTGACCAGGGAGAACCCGAGGTACGCCACGGCTTGATCCAGGCGAACGATTTCGCGGCGCAGGCCCATGGCTGCGGAGTTGCAGACCCGCAGTACGGTTGCGGCCAGGACCGGCTCCATGGAGACGATATCGGCGATGCTCTTGGCGGAGGATCCCAGATCCTCCAGTTCGTGGAGGATCAGGAGCACGGCCTGGGGCAGGGGCGGAATCCGCTTCAGCCCCTCCATTACATGATCGAAGGCGCACTCGTTGATGAGGGATTCGCCATTGCCGACCGTGCGGAGACGTACGCCGATGGGCAACAATGACTCGGCCGTTGACGCGGGAGGCGCAATTGGCGTTGTCAGGTCGGTCTCAGGGTGTTTGCCATCTGCCCAAGCGCCCTGGCAGCTCGGTGAGGGGACGGTGGAGGTTATCTCAGGGCAGTTGGGGTGGAGATCTCGGCGCAGCGTCAACACCGCCAATCCGATGAGGATCAGCGACACCAGTCCGATCAGGCCGACCATGCCTATCATTGCCTCTGCTCCGAAAAGTTACTTCGGCACAGACGCCGGACAGCACTCTCCCTCTTACCACGCTCCGTGCTTCATATTATTGCTTATCGCGGAGAATGGGCTGGGGGTTTAGCTATACAAGGGGTTTGGTCTTGTCTGATAAACGTTGAAATTACCTAGATTTACCGAAATGCCCAGGTGACCGGGAGTTTGTCCTTGGTTCTTTGTCCGTTGTCCTTTGCGGCGGGGTGGAGTGGGCTATTCGCTGGGTTCCGATCCCAGGACTTCATCGATGAGGGGGCGAATGGCGTCGTAGTCGAAGCCGCGGCGTTGCAGCATGCCGGTCAGGCGGCGTTTGGCTACGGCGGGATCGAGTTTGCGCAGGCGAGGCAGTTGTTTGACGATGAGCTGTTTGGCCAGGGCCGTGGAATCGACTTCTTCGAAGACATCATCCAAGGCGCGATTGGCCACCTCTGCCTGTACGCCGGACTTTAGCAGTTCCATGAAGACGCGGCGGCGGCCCTGGCGTTTGTATTGGGTGGCGGATAGTGCCTTGGTTTTGGCGAATCGCTCGTCGTCGACATAGCCAAGGCGAGTCAGTTCCTCCAGCACGGCTTTGACGATGTCCTCTCCATATTCCTGACGCATGAGCTTCTTGTGCAGCTCGGCCCGACTGTGCAGGCGGCGGCCCAGGTATTCGGTGGCCTTATCGAAGCATTCCTGCTGGATTTCGCCGCGTTTGATGGCTTCCACCTGCTCAGGCGACAGTTGCATGCCTTCGCGCAGGTAGAATTTGGCGACGACGTTCACGTTGCAGCCGAAGGCGAACTTTCCGTCGAGGTAGACGTTTCGGCGGTTCGCCCGGCGTTTCTGCTCAGCGATTTTTGTGATAGTCGGCATCGGCTGCACTCCCCCATAGGTCAACCGGGGCTTGGCTCGGCGGGAGCCTCAGCCTCCCGGAGCCTCGTTCTGTCGTTGAACAGTGGCACTGAAGTGCTACTGCCGCGAGGAAGGCGAGGGAGGGTTTTCTGGAGCCCGGCCCTGCGGGCCGCCGCTAAACGCGGCTCGGGCAGGAGCGGGGTCATCTACTTGCGCTTCTTCTTTTTGTTCCGATCTTTCTTCTCCATGAAGCCGGACTTTTTGATCTTCAGCATGGGGCCGCCGGGCATTCCCAGATGGGCCAAGCCGCCGGACATCAGCGAGCGCATCAGTTTCATCTTGCCCATTGCGCCCATGCCGCCGACGGCGCGCATCATGTCCCGGCTCGTCTGGAATTGCTTGATGAACTGGCCAATTTCATTGAGCGGTACCCCTGAGCCGCGGGAAATGCGGCGGCGGCGGCCGCCATCGAGCACGTCGGTGTCTTTGCGCTCCTGAGGGGTCATCGAATTGTAGATGGCCTGCATCCGGCCCAACTGCTTCTCGACATCCCCTTCGCCAAGGTTGAGCTGCCTGGTCAACTGGCTCATTCCGGGGATCATCCCCATGATCTTGCTCATCGGGCCAAGCTTGCGGATCTGCTGCATCTGGGCCATGAAGTCATCGAGGGTGAACTGGCCCTTCTCCATCTTGGCTTGGAGGCGGGCGGTTTCCTCCTGATCGAATTTCTGCATGGCCTCGCTGACCAGGCCAACGATGTCGCCCATGCCGAGGATACGCTGGGCCATGCCTTCGGGGCGGAATTCCTCGAGGCGATCGAGTTTTTCGCCGGTGCCGATGAACTTCACCGGCTTGCCGGTGATCACTTTGGCCGAGAGCAGGGCACCGCCGCGAGTGTCCGAATCGAACTTGGTGAGGATCAGGCCATCCAGTTCCAATTGCTCGTTGAAGGCTTTGGCGCTGTTCACCGCATCCTGGCCGGACATCGCGTCCAAGACCAGGAAGATCTGCTGCGGCTTGATCTGGGTGTTAATATCTCGCAACTCCCCCATCAGTTCGTCGTCAATATGGAGGCGGCCGGCAGTATCGAGGATGACCACATCGCGGCCGGCGGACTTGGCTTGCTGGATGGCCGCACGACAGACAGCGACGGCAGCGCCCTTGAGCACTTCACCGTGTGGGGCGGCCTTGGAGGGATCGGTGTAGACCGGGACTCCGACTTGTTCGCCGACGACGCGAAGCTGTTCGACGGCGGCCGGGCGCTGCAAGTCGGCGGCAACGAGCATCGGCTGATGGCCTTTGCTGACCAGGTACTTGGCGAGCTTGCCGCAGGTGGTTGTTTTGCCGGACCCCTGCAGGCCGCACATCATGATGATGGTGGGTCCGGGCTGAACGAACAGAATGTTCGTATCCACCGGGCCCATCAGGTTGACCAGCTCATCGTAAACGATCTTGACCATGAGCTGGCCCGGCTGGAGGCTCTTGATGACTTCCTCGCCTGTCGCCTTCTCAAGCACGTGGTCGGTGAAGTCCTTGACCACCTGGATATTGACGTCCGCCTCCAGGAGTGCGGTGCGGACGTCGCGCATGGCCTCGCGAACGTTCTCTTCGCTGATGTGGCCGCGGCCGGAAAGGTTACGGAAGACTTTGCCTAATCGTTCTGTAAGTGCGTCGAACATGGGTTTCCTACAATCATTTACGACGGCAACAATGCTAGGGTTGGCATTATGACGTAGACGAGTCGGTTTGTCATTGCTCTGTAAGGTATTGTGCAGGTTTCAAAACGGCAGCCGTTCAGACTCTTGCGACTTTTCAAGAATGCCGATGAGTATTAGGATCGGAACCCGGCGATGATCGTATTTCCTTGCCAAATCTGCCAGACTCCCTTGTGCGCTGAAGAAGCGCAGACAGGTCAGCTCGTTCGGTGTCCTACATGCTCTTCGACTTTGCGCGTCCCAGAGAGTTCGCCCGCACCGGCAGGCGTTGCGGCTGGATCGTCGCGGTCCACCCCCCCACTGCCGCCGGGACGGACCTATACCGGGGGGTTGCTCAATTCCCGCTCGGCCGGGCGGCGTTTTGGTTTTAACTGCGTCTATTGCTCCTCGCGGCTGGAAGCCACGGAATCGATGTCTGCCCAGGAGGCTCAGTGCCCCACCTGCGGTAAGATGATCACCATTCCCATTCTGGACCGCTATGGCCGGCAGATTGATCCCACCACCAAGCAGATTATCAAGCAAGACCCCCATCCTGTGCACGCCTACGCCGCCGCCGGCGAACGAGCTCCTCGAATCGAACGGCTGAAAGATGGCTCCCAGGTCATCCGCTGCCCCCGGTGCTCGACCTGCAGCCCGATTACCTCCAACAACTGCCGATCCTGTGGGATGCCGTTCACCATGGAAGGAACCACCATCGAAGGTTCGGGAACCAGCAATGGCTTTTGCGTGGCTTCCCTGGTCCTCGGCATCATCGGCATTCCTGGCTCCTGTACGCTCATTCTCCCGGTCCTGGCGCTGGTCTTCGGAATCATCGGGTACTCCCAGGTGAATCGCGGCAATGATGGCGAGAAAGGCGGCAAAGGCATGGCGATCGCGGGGATGACCTGCGGCGCTATCGGTGCACTGATCGGGGTTATCTGGCGACTGAATCTGCCGTAGAAGAGCGTCAGAGGGGGGCGGTTCCTGGGTCGTATCTATCGGCGCTACACTTGTTTTCTCTCTGCTGCCAGACGTTTTTCTTCGGCTTCGGGGGGGCGGATGTATATCGGAGTCAGTTTGTACGGATCGGCGAATTGGCCCTTCAGGGCCATTTCGATGCCGAGCTGCGCCACCACCCTTGCCCTGGCACGCCAGAGGTCTTCGGGGGTCACAATGACGGAGGGGTCATTGGGGGGAATGAATTTCTGATGATAGGGGATCCCCTCGCCCAGCAGATAGACCGGTCTGGGCGACCGGGCGAGCATTCCGGCTAAGGAATCCAGATGGGCCGGCTCTCGCTCTACCCATTGCTCCTGCAGCCGCTCGAAACGCGCGGTGAAGATCTGGTCGCGTTTGGCGTCCAGGACAATGATGACCTGCCTGGCCTCTGCGGGCGAGTTTTCCACCAGCACGCGGACCGAGGGCACCGCGACCAGCTTCACGCCATTGGCAAACGCCAGCGTCTTGGCCAGCGTAATGCCGATCCGCAGGCCGGTGAACGACCCGGGCCCGGCTGATACATACAATTCCTGGATATCGGGAGGTGCCCAACCCTGCTCTTGGCAGAGATGATCAATAATGGGGATGATTCCTGCCGCGTGCTTCAGCCCGTGCGGGAACTGCAATTCGTTCAATACCCGCCCTTCGTCGGCCAATGCGATCGAACCGACTCGCCCCGACGTTTCTATAGCAACCGCTTTAGGCATTCTTGAATAACCCACGGCAGCGCCGTGGGCTTTAGGGATTCTGAGACTGCTTCTAAAGAGCCCTGGGCTCATCCTTGTCACTGGGCGTATAGCCCAGCACCAATCCCGTCGCCAACAACATCAATCCAGCGCCCATCATGTACAGACGGGTTTTTACATCGCGGCACATCCGTGCCAACCTGCCGCCCACGGGGTGATACTCGGGCAGCGGCGGCGGCGGGGGTACCGTCACCAGCACGAAGGGCGATCGCTGGCTTTGCACCCCATTCAACTCCGGCAGATCCAATACGCTCGTCCCCTTGCGAACAAACCGCATCTGCATCTGGGCCAGTCGCTCTGCGACGGCAGGATCTTCGTTGATCTGCTTCAGAAACTCGTCATTCACCTCAGCCTGCTTCTTGATGTGATCAAAGTCCATCTGAAGCTTTGTGCATTGATACAGCAGCATGCGATTCTCGTCGGCTTGCGGAATCAACAGACAGCAGGCGATCAGACCGATGCCGACGGAGATGAGCACCAGGGTCCATCCATGCGAGCCACCGGTCTGTTCCGCCGGGCTCTCTTGCTCATCCGGCATTTCCTCCACGTCGGCCGGCGTCGGGACCGCAGTATTGATCGTGTTATCGCCGAGAGTCATGGCATCCTTCTCAGTTCAAAAGAACAAGGGCGAGGAGGCCTCGCCCTTGTTCTGGCTCATAGCCATGAGCAATGGCGGGGCAATCCCCGCCATTATTATCGGCATTACTTGTTCCAGAACTTTCCGCCGAATTGAGCTTGTTCGCCAAGCTGCTCATCAATGCGGAACAACTGGTTGTACTTGGCGATACGATCGCTGCGGGCCGGGGCACCGGTCTTGATCTGGCCGCAGTTGGTCGCCACGGCGATATCCGCGATGGTCGCATCTTCGGTTTCACCCGAACGATGGCTCAGGACGGCGTTGTAGCCGTTGCGCATCGCCAGGTTCACGGCGGCGAAGGTCTCGCTAAGCGTACCAATCTGGTTCACCTTCACCAGGATGGCGTTGGCGGTACCGGTCTGGATGCCCTTCTCAAGGAACTTGACGTTGGTGACGAACAGGTCGTCGCCGACCAACTGGACCTTCTTGCCAAGACGATCGGTCAGAAGCTTCCAGCCATCCCAATCGTTCTCGGCCAGGCCGTCTTCGATGGAGCGGATGGGGTACTTCTCGCACCACTTGGCCCAGTAATCGGCCATCTCCTCGCTGGAGAGGATCTTGTCGGGGTTGCTCTTGAAGAACTTGTAGCCCTTCTTCTGGGAATCCCACAATTCGCTGGTGGCCGGGTCGAGGGCCACGAACACCTGCTTGCCGAACTTGTAACCGGCGGCCTCGACGGCTTCACCGATCACCTTCAGGGCGTCTTCGTTGTCCTTCAGGTCCGGAGCAAAGCCGCCTTCATCGCCGACGGCGGTGCTCATCTTGTTCTTATGCAGAACCTTCTTCAGGGAGTGGTAGATTTCCACCCCAGCCCGCATCGCATCCTGGAAGGAGTCAAAGCCCCAGGGCTGGATCATGAATTCCTGGAAATCGACGTTGTTGTCGGCATGCTTGCCGCCGTTGAGGATGTTCATCATCGGGACGGGCAGGGTCTTGGCACCGGTGCCGCCGAGGTAGCGATAGAGGGGCAGGTTGGAGGCTTCGGCCGCAGCCTTGGCCACCGCCATGGAGACGCCGAGGATGGCATTGGCACCCAGCTTGGCCTTGTTCGGCGTGCCATCGAGATCGATCATCAGCTGGTCGATCGATTCCTGGTCGCGCGGATCGAGGCCGATCAATTCCGGGGCGATCTTGCTGTTGACGTTCTCAACGGCCTTGAGGACGCCCTTGCCCATGTACTTCTTCTTGTCATCGTCGCGCAGCTCGACCGCTTCGTGTTCGCCGGTGCTGGCGCCGGACGGAACCGCCGCCCGACCGAGAATGCCATTCTCCAGAACGACATCCACTTCCACCGTCGGATTGCCGCGGGAATCGAGGATCTGACGTGCCTGAATGAATTCGATGTTAATGCTCATAAGTGTTTCCCTTGATGGTTAGCCGAGAAAGTACCACAAAAACACACCATTTATGGGGAAAGCAGTCTATTCGCTGCAAACGGCATGTCAAACTTTTCTGTCGTGGACAGACTTCGCATGTACACGCTCTGAAGCTTAAACCGACGAATTTGGCTGATAACGAACCGAACCTATACCGATTTCCAACGAACCTTGTAGTGGTTGGTCAGTGGTTCTCTGTCCGTTGTTCCTTCCCTTGGAATCTATTTTTCAGGTGAAACTTTCCGTGGTATACGCACACACTTACACGAATCCCGTCTATCGCGACTACTTTGCAGATCCCTTCGTCTGGCGGCACGAGGGCATGTACTACGCCATTGGGACCGGGCCAGCTGAAGCAACCGGTCACGCCAATCATGAACCCCGAGCCATCCCCCTGCTTCGATCGACCAACTTCATCGATTGGGAATTCGTCCATTTGGCGCTCTGCCGGCCGCACTACTCCCTCGGCGATGCCATCTGGGCTCCTGAGATCGCTTACGACAACGGGCGATTCTTCATGTACTACTCCGTTGGCCATGGCGACAAGAACCATCAGTTGCGCGTGGCTGTCAGCGATACTCCAGAAGGCCCCTACCGCGATGTTGCCGGGCCCCTGCAAAATCTGCGCACCTGCCCCTTTGCCATTGATCCCCAAGCGTTCCGCGACGACGACGGCCAATGGTACCTCTTCTATGCCCGCGATTTCCTCGACACGGATGAGGGCACGCGGGCCGGCACCGCGTTGGTCGTCGATCGGCTGATCGACATGACGCGTCTGGCCGGTGAGGAGACTGTCGTCCTGCGTGCGCGTTACGACTGGCAGCGATTCCAAGCCAATCGTCCGATGTATGGCCGAAGGTTCGATTGGCACACGCTCGAAGGCCCGTTCATCCGCAAGCGGAGTGGTCGCTATTACTGTTTCTACAGCGGTGGGTGCTGGGATAGCGCCAACTATGGCGTCGATTACGGCGTAGCGGATCACGTCATGGGTCCGTATGACAACATTGGTGCCCAGCATGGCCCACGCGTTCTGCGGACCATTCCCGATCGCGTCCTTGGGCCTGGCCATAACTCTATCGTTACGGGGCCTGATGGCCGAACCGACTACATCGTTTACCACGCCTGGGATATCAACCGGCAAGCGCGTCGCATGCATATTGATCCACTCGTCTGGACTCCCAATGGGCCACGGTGTGCCGGTCCAACCTTGACGCCTCAAGCGATTGCAATGAACTAAGGTTATCCGTTGTCCTTTGCAGCGGCTGGCAGCTCGGGAGGGGATGCGTTATGCCGAACCCTCGACCCAGCCTTTGCCCGGAGAGCATCATGCATCAGGGGCATAGGAACAGTTCTTTCGCCCTGTTGGGGCTGGGCTTCGATGCAGTTGAGAGGGTTGACCCTTAAGGCTTGCTTTCCTCGTCCGATTGTGTGGGCTGAGCCGGTTTCTTCTCTTCAGTTCCGGGACTCTTCCCACCAGCCCGATGCCAGGTCTCTTCAATATCAACCCCCTCCGTCTGCTCACCTGGCTGCTTAATGTCCACCGCGTCGGGCTCATCTTCCAGATTGTCGCCCACGCGTTTCATTTGCTGTGTCTCACGATGGAGCTGCGCTTCTCGCTTGATTTCCTCTTCGCTCATGATTGTCGCTTCGCTTTCTCGTCCTGCTTGCTGTTTGTCGTTGCCTGTTCCCTAGTGGTACATCCCCTGTGAACCGGGGCGGGTTGGTTCGGAGACTTCCTGGATGAATTCACCGGCCTCGCGTTTCGATACACACTCGGCAATGTCTGCCTGGGAGATGATTCCGATCACCCTGCCATCGTGATCGACCACAGGGGCACGCCTGACCTGTCGCTCTTCCATCGTTCTCATGCACTCCAACAGATCGCTTTCGGGATTCACCGTGAGTAGCCCGGTCGTCATGCAATCCGACGCCTTCATCACGTTGGGATCCTCCCGCTTGGCGATCACGCGCACCACGATGTCGCGGTCGGTAATGATGCCGATCGGTCGCATGGTGTCCGTGCTCTCGACGACGGGGACCGATCCGATGTCTCGTTCGGCCATCATGCGGGCCACGTAGTACAATTCCGTGTTGGGATTGCACACCTCGACATCCACCGTCATCACATCGCGTACAACTCGCGCCTGGCCAGGCATCGGTCGCTCGTGCCGTTTCGGCTCGGGCGGCTCAATTCCCGTGTCCATGCTCGGTAGATCCGGTTTGGCGATCTGGGTCTCATCGACTTCCGCGGGCTCGTCTGGGTTCGGGGATTTTGTGACCGGATTCAACGCTTCCGGACGCGTTGCTCCCGGCCCGGCACCCGGCTTCTCTCCTGGCTCCGGATGCGTACGAGCGCCGGCATCGGCCTCGCTCACAACCCCCTCGCCGGGAACCGCCTTCTGCTCCCCGGGAGCCGCCGGATGCACCTCGTTGGTTGCCTCCGGCGAGGCCGGCTTGAACGAATGGGCCTCGAGTTCCTCGCCCGGCGTTCGCCACGTCCCGCTCTGCTCATCCTTATATGGCCCACTTTCATGCGACTTGCTCATAAAACCATCTCCTGTGACTGGCTTCCATCCCCGATTGTCGCTCCCGCAGTGCTTCCGTGCTTTCTTCGCCTATTAGCCCCCCGTGGTGGTCCCTCCCATCTCCTCCAATACGATTCCCGTGATGTAGCTCGAGTCGGCGTCCGACGCCAAGAACACATACGCCGGCGCAATTTCCTCCGGCTGCGCCGGGCGTCCAATCGGCGTGTCCTGGCCGTGCTTCGAAACGCTCTCGGGCGACTCGCCTTGATCCGCCGGGTTCAACGGGGTCCACACGGGGCCCGGCGCCACCACGTTGGCCCGAATTCCCTTATCCACCAGCATCTGCGCCAGCGATTTGGTGAACGCATTGATTGCGCCCTTGGTGGCCGAATAATCGGGCAGACTCTTATTGCCGAAGAGTCCCGTCTCGGAACTCGTTGCAATGATCGCCGAGCCCGGCTTCATGTGCGGGACCGCCGCCTTGGTCAGGTGGAAATACGCATAGATGTTTGTCTTGAAGGTTTGATCCCACTCCTCGTCGCTCACTTCCAGCAGGTCCTGTTTGCGGTTCTGATGGGCGGCATTGCTGACCAGGATGTCGATCTTGCCCAGGTCAGTGATCGTCCGCTGCACCGCCTCTCGACAAAAACCCGGATCGCTCAGGTCGCCCGCAAGCTGGACGCATTGCCGTCCCTCGGCCTCGATGGCCTGGCGTGTCTCATCGGCGTCGAGTTGCTCATCGGGCAGATACGTGATGGCCACATCCGCGCCCTCGCGGGCATACAGAACCGCGACGGCCCGGCCAATTCCGGAGTCGCCACCGGTGATCAGGGCCACCTTTCCTTCCAGTTTCCCGGCCGCCTTGTACCGGGAAGCCTCGTACTTGGGTTTGGGCTCCAGGCTCGCTTCATCGCCGGGCTTGGGTTGGTGCTGCTGTGGAAATGGAGGCTTTGGCTCCGCCTGCACCTGTGGTTGTCCCTTCACCTCCGGATATTTCACTGTTCCTTGCGTGCTGCCCGCCTCCACCGTCTGCCTTGCACTTGGCGGGTAAGTTCGCTCTTCGCCATGCTGCACGTCTTCCTGCGGACTCGTCAGAGACGCGTTCGTTGCTTTCTGCGGATCACTGCGTTCCGTTGCCATGGTTCATGTCCTTCGTTTTCTGGTGTTCAGATTGCTTTCCAAGGAGCGGTTTGGTTCCCCTATTCCACCTGCCCCACCGCCTTCTCGAGGTCCGCCATGTTGTGGTATTCCCGGTCGGGCAAGCGTTCCAGCACGGCGATGACATCCCGATCGCCAGGCTGCTGCTGGCGAGCGTGGTTCACGATCTCGTCCTTTCGCTTGGGGTAATCAATTCCCTTCAATGCTTTGGCGATTTGCGCCGGGCTGGCTTTCTCGCGTCCACCTTGGCCGTGCTGACCTGCCATATGCGAGCTCCTTTATTTCAATGGTTTCAGCAGCCAACGGGCGAGCCGCGTTCGTGCCGGGCTTCGCTCGAGGCCTGGAAATTCACCGCAACACCCGTACCGATCGCCCTTGGCGGGGAGTCGCGGAATGCGATCGCACGCATCGTCGTTCTCGGTTGGTGGAGCAGGTTGCAGGGAGGAGGGAATCGGTGTGGGAGAGGAGGGGACTGGACCCATCGGATTATCGCGAAGCGGTATTGCCCGCGAAGTGGCATAGCGGGCGAGGCGAACAAGGGTTGCTTGGGTCCACGTGCCTACCAAGTCCCCTTACGTCTGCCAGCTTCACTATTGTTCCGCTGACAAATACCTCTCCGATCGTGTAGCCTTAGCCGATCGCACCGCTTGCCAGTCGCTCACTTCAGGGAGGTCCCGCGATGTCCATTATGAAAGCCGTTCGCATTCATCGGTATGGCGGCCCCGAGGTCCTGATCTACGAGAACGCCCCCGTCCCCCAGATCAATGATGATGACGCCCTTGTTCGCGTCCACGCGGCGGGCGTCAATCCTGTCGATTGGAAGATTCGTGAAGGCTATCTCCAGGGCATGCTCAGCTATACCTTTCCCTTCATCCCCGGCTGGGATCTCTCCGGAGTGGTTGAGCGTATCGGGCCTGCCGTTACGAATGTTCAACCCGGCGATGCCGTCTACTCCCGCCCCGACATCAGCCGTAACGGCGCGTATGCCCAATACATTGCCGTTCGCGCATCCGAACTAGCCCGTAAACCTGCTACCCTCGACGACGTACATGCAGCGGCCGTTCCCCTGGCCGCCCTGACGGCTTGGCAATCGCTCTTTGATGCCGCTCATCTGGCGGCTGGACAGACCGTCCTCATTCATGCCGCTGCTGGTGGAGTCGGCTCGTTTGCTGTGCAACTGGCCAAGTGGAAAGGCGCTCGTGTGATCGGCACGGCCTCGGCCCGCAATGCTCAGTTCCTCCAAGACCTTGGCGTCGATCAGGTGATCGATTACACCACCGATCGCTTTGAACAAATGGCCCGGGATGTGGATGTCGTCTTCGATACCATCGGCAATGACACCCAACGCCGCTCCTGGCAAATCCTTAAACCCGGCGGCATTCTGGTCAGCATTATCGATCCTCCAAAGCCCGAAGAAGCCGCCACTCACAACGCCCGCGGTGCTTACGTCTTCATACAACCCAACGCATCCGAATTGACTGAATTGGCCCACCTCATCGATCAAGGTCACGTCAAACCCATCGTCGAAACCGTTCTTCCCCTGGCTGACGCTCGGACTGCCCATGAGTTGAACGAAACGGGCCACACGCGTGGGAAGATCGTCCTTGAAATTCCCGCCTAGGGCGAGGATTGTTGCAGATCGGCGTGACGAGCGAGCAGATGGGTAAGGCTGGTTGTCTGATAAACGGAAGGTCCGGAACGAAAGGAACCCACGGAGCAAGCTCCGTGGGCTCTTGTGCTTTGGGGTTCTTCATTGCCTGAGATGATCAGTTTACTTAGCGCCCGCCGGTGCGGTTGTCGGCCGCGTCGTGGGGGCTACCGTGGGGGCGGGGGCGGGCTGCGTCGTTGGCGCTGGCGCCGGCTTCGCTGCCGCTGCAGCCGCCTGCGCCTTCTGTTGCGTCAACGTTTCGACTTGCTTGCGGAGTTCCGCAATCTGCGCCGTCTGCGCCTGTAACTGCGTCTGTGCTGCCTGAAGCTGGCCGGCCTTGGTATTCAGATCGCTCTGCAGGCCTGACTGCACCGTCCGCGATGCCTTGGCTGCCTCCTCGGCATCCGTCGCCCGCTTCTTCGTCGCAGCCAGTTCGTCTTTCATCTGCAACATTGCAGTCTCGGTCTTGGCCATCTGATCGTTGGCCGCCTTCAATCTCGCTTCCGAGGTAGCGAGCATTTCCCGCGTCTTGTCCAGATCCGCCTGTGCCCGATCGCGGGCCGTCCGCGCGTTGTCCAATTGCGCGGCCACCTTGTCCCGCTCGTCCGTCATCTGCTCATAGTCGGTTTTCGATACGCACCCCGCTGCCAATCCCAACGACGCACACCACAGACTCATCACGATCATTCCACGCATATTCATGGCAGGTCTCCTTCCAATTATGACCAACATGAGGATGCAGACGAATCACAAACCAACGTACTCAACAATCCCATCCTACCATGCTCATCCACAACTGTTGATGTCCATATCTTCTGTGCGCCCGGCTTGGACGTAACCAGGGATTAAGGCAAGGGGGAGCAAAGTCCGCGGATTTCGCGGCTTGGCGCCATACCGAAACTGTATAATGGATTTGTGTTCATGGGAGGTACTCGCCATGACGATCACACCCCACTTCGATGAAATCCTGCAACGACTGCAAGAGGTTCCGATTCAGCCAGCCGAGTTCTTGCCCAGGCCTATACCGCCTTCGGAGAAGATTCCCGACGTTCTCTTCTTTTCCGAATCGCTGCATTACACTCCATCCCTCGAGGAACTCCTCGACATCTACTTGCGCAACTACACAGGCCGGGGCATCCCCAAATCACATCATGTCCATGCGGTCAATCTCGATGTGGTTCTCTCCAGCGATGAGTTGGCCGGACGCACGCATCTGCCCATCCGCGTCCCCGTTTTTCAAGTGTGCGACCGCTGCGGTGGCAGCGGACACGCGGGGTTCTTCGGTTGCGACAAATGCAACGGTGCCGGCATCATGGAGGAAACCCGCACCCTCGATGTGATTATCCCACCCATCGGCCCCGAAGGAGTCACGATCCCCGTGTCACTCAAGCACCTGGGAATTGAAAACCTGCGGCTCAATCTCCGGGTTATGCCACACGCATGACCCGCTGCGGGTTCAAGAGGTTCGCGATCCGGTGAGGTATTGTCCGAACCAGGCTCTGGCCAGCCGTGCTACTTCCTGAAGTGCCCCTGGCTCCACGAACAGATGCGTCGCTCCCAGGATGATCTCCAGTTGACGCCGGCAGTGCATGGCCTCCATTGCCCGCTGATTCAGCGCCAGCACCGACGTATCCCGACTGCCGACAATCATCAGAGTGGGCGTCTTAACCGCACTGAGGGCGCTACCGGCCAGATCCGGCCTGCCCCCACGTGACACGACTGCCTTGACCGTATCGCTGCGCCGTGTCGCGGCCACCAGGGCTGCCCCCGCCCCCGTGCTCGCCCCGAACAATCCCACCGGCAGCGACTGGGTCAGCGTCTGCGTTCCCAGCCAGTCCACTGCCCCCATGAGCCGATTCGCCAGCATGTCCACATCAAACCGGAGATTCGCCTTGGCGTTATCCTCCAACTCCTCAGCTGCGGTCAGGAGATCCATTAGCAACGTCGCCAGATGGCCTTGGTGCAGTTCTTCGGCCACGGCGCGATTGCGTTCGCTATGCCGGCTGCTTCCACTCCCATGCGCGAACAGAACCACTCCTGTCGCGTTCTCCGGCACTGTCAGATTTCCTTCCAGCACGACTTGCCCTGTCGGAATCTGAACCGACTGCTCGAGAATCCGTCCCTGTGCTGTTGCGTCCATCGCTTGCCGTCCTCTCACCTATCCGGAGTTATAGGGCAGCACCGTCCCGGCTTCTTCCTCCCCTCGATTTCAAACCGGCCTCCTATGCGCCTCTGCCTGCCGGCACATGCTGTTGCGTCTGGGCGCTGGCTAGCAAATCGCGAACCTCCGCATCCGACGTCTGCCCGAAATCCTCATACCACAATCCGATCGCATAAAATGGCTCGGGCATCATCGGGCAAACTACCTCATCGGCTTCCCGCCTCAGTTCGTCACAGGATTCGGGCGCCCCGACGGGCACCGCGACCACAATCCGCGATGGCTTCTGCTCTCGCAGCGCCGCCACGGCCGCCCGCATCGTCGCCCCGGTCGCCAAACCGTCGTCCACAAGAATCACCGACCGGCCCTGGATCTCCGGTAAGGCTCGATCATCCCGATACTCCCGTTCTCGACGCTCCAATTCCTGCTGCTCCGCTGCCGCCACGGCTTCGATCACGTCTTGGGGAATCCCCATCGAATCGATCACACTCTGGTTCAGAACGCGAATGCCCCCACTGGCGATGGCCCCCATCGCCAACTCTTCCTGCCCCGGCACCCCGAGCTTCCTCACTAGAAACACATCCATCGGCGCGTGCAGGATGCGCGCAATCTCAAACCCCACAGGTACTCCCCCTCGCGGCAATGCCAGCACCAGCACATCGGGACGATCCGCATACTCGCGTAAATACGATCCCAGGATCCGGCCCGCCTCAACTCGATCTCGGTATTTGCTTCCCATGACAACACTCCTGCGATATGCCCCGTCGCTTTATTGTACTTCACTTCCTCACCCCCTCGCCGCCCTCATCCCGGCCACTTTCGCTTGCGGCATTCGCGATTTCCCAACCTGACGAGCATTCTCGTCATTCTTGAAACACGGGTGAGCGGGAGGATTTGAGCCCGGCAGAAGCGTCGCCATCCCGGCAGCCCTGGCCGTTTCGGAGTGTCCGCGGAGATGGCCTCTTTCCCCGCATGGGGTCGCCCGGTACACTCGGCATCTTCATTTGAAGGATAAACTGATGCGATTCCCCGCTCTCCTGATGATCGTCTGTCTCCTCTGCGCTGCTGCTTCGCCGGCTCCCCACTCTTATTTCCAGATCCAAGTCATCGACGACCAGACCCAACGCGGCGTTCCCCTGGTCGAACTCGAAACCGTCAACAACCAACGCTATATCACCGACAGCAACGGCATCGTTGCTTTCTACGAGCCAGGCCTCATGGATCAACCCGTCTTCTTCAGCATCCGCAGCCATGGCTATGAATACCGCAAAGACAGCTTCGGGTATGCAGGCGTTACCCTCACTCCCACCTCCGGTGCCTCCGCCCGCATTTCCATCAAGCGACTGAATGTCGCTCAGCGACTCTATCGTGTCACGGGCCAAGGCATCTACCGCGACAGCTTTCTCACGGGCGATGCCGTTCCCCTTAAACAGCCCGTGCTCAGCGGCAAGGTGCTCGGCCAGGATTCCGTGATGGCCGTCCCCTACCACAACCGCATTTATTGGTTCTGGGGCGACACCAACAAACCCAGTTATCCTCTTGGCCATTTCGGTACCTCCGGCGCAACATCGCTGCTTTCTTCCCAAGGCGGCCTCGATCCCAGCCGTGGGGTCGATCTCACTTACTTCGTCGATAAAGATGGCTTTTCCCGCAAGATGGTCCCTCTTCCCGACCCAGGCCCCGTGTGGATCGATGGTCTGCTGACCGTCCCGGATTCCACCGGTCGCGAACGCCTTCTCACTCATTACTGCCGCATGAAGGATCTGGGCACTGTTCTCGAACATGGCTTGGCTGTCTTCAACGACGACACCCAGGCCTTCGAGAAGCTCCAGCAACTCGATATGGCCAAGCGATGGCAATGCCCCCGCACGCATCCGTTTCGCGTGAAGGACAACAACCAGGAGTACTTCTACTTCCCCACGCCCTTCCCCACCGTCCGCGTCCTTGCCGACTATGCTCACGTGACTGACCCTGGTGCGTACGAAGCGTTCACCTGCCTGCGGCCTGGCTCACACTACGACAAATCCGCTGCCCAACTCGACCGCACGGCGGATGGCCAGCTCATTTATACTTGGAAACGGAACACCTCCCCCATTGGGCAAAAAGAGGAACGCGAACTGATCGCCGCTGGCCTGCTCAAACCGGACGAAGCCCATTTTCAAACCCGCGACATCGACACGCAGAAGCCGATTAGCATGCACGGCGGCTCGGTCTACTGGAACAACTTCCGCCAGCGCTACATCATGATCGCCGTTCAGCAAGGCGGCATCTCGTCCTATCTCGGCGAAGTCTTCTTCTCCGAATCTCCCTCCCCTACCGGCCCGTGGCTGTTGGCCAAGAAGATCCTCACGCACGACAAGTACACCTTCTACAATCCCACGCAACATCCGTTCTTTGACCAGGAGAATGGCCGGCTGATCTACTTTGAAGGCACCTATGCCAACACGTTTTCCGGCAACCCCCACCAGACCCCCCGCTACGACTACAACCAAATCATGTACCTTCTGGATCTCGGTGATCCTCGGCTGTCGCTCTCACCCAAACCGTAGGGGAGCGTGACAGGGCGAGTGACCGTTGGCGAATCGGCGCCATGGGGTCCGCGAAACCGCAAGCGTAAAGGACGACGGTGTGGCGAAAGCGAAGTAAACGCAGATGGGCCCCAGGGATGAATCCCTGAGCCTGGATGGAATTGAGGGGTAGACTTCGCATGGGTTGCTGGCGGCATGAAAAAACCCGGCTTCGAGGAAAGCCGGGGTTCTTTTCTGCGGGATTGGCATTCAATCAGAACGTGACCACAAATTCCCATCGCAGGTAGGCCTGATAGTCATCGTTGCGTGGGAACGCATCGTCATAGAACCCGCCGGGGAGGAACAGTTCGCCAAGCAGGTGACCACTGAGGAAGCGGTTGAACTTGTAGCGTACGACAGCGGTGAGTAGGTGGCCGCGGAAATGATCGCCGCCGAAACCTGCGTGGCCCTGATCGTGGCGGGTCAGCTCGTTGGCAAAGAGCAAGTTGTACGTGGCCGCCAACTCCATCTTGTTGGTCGGATTGCTCTGCCATTTCGGCCCGAAGCGCGTCAGGTTCGTGGCCTCGGCAATGCGTG
>JBLNDH010000375.1:0-5568 GCA_050261455.1 Bacillota bacterium | reverse complement strand
GCATTACTTCAAACTGGGCCCTCACGAGTCATTTCTACTGCTCGGTCTGGATGGGCAGCAGACGCGTCAGGGCTTATGCGAAGCGTTCGAACGGCAGTTTGGCGAGCCGCTGGACGACGAGGAATTGGAGGAGTTTCTGGAGCTAGCCAGGGGCTCGGATCTTCTGCAGGGCGATGGTGAGGAACTCCGGCCGCAGAGTGTCGAGAATGCAGAGATCAAGCAACAGGTCAAGCAACCCGAACCGGCGGTGCCGCAGACGACGCCGGCAAGGGCGAGGCAGAGCATTCTCTATTGGCGCAAGAAGATCTTTGATCCGGATCGGCTGTTCACGTGGATGGCCCCGAAGCTGTGGTTCGTGTGGACGAGAGCATTCCTGGCGCTGTCGTTCACCTCTATCGTGGCGGCGGGGATCGTGGTGTGGGCTAATCACCAGGAGCTGCTCAGCCGGTTGCCCAGTGCGTGGCGATGGGAGACGGCGGTGCTGGCGTGGCTGACGCTTGTGGTGGCGACAACCTGCCACGAGTTCTCCCACGGGCTGACCTGCAAGCACCATGGGGGAGAAGTGCATGAGATCGGGTTTCTGATGATCTTTTTTACGCCGGCGTTCTACTGCAACGTCTCGGATTCCTGGCTCTTTCCGGAGAAGTCGAAGCGGCTGTGGGTGATGTTCGCCGGGGGGTACTGCGACCTGGTGATCTGGGCGATGGCGGTATTCGTCTGGCGATTGACGCTTCAGGACACGATGTTGAACCATGTCGCGTGGGTGGCGTTGACGGTCTGTGGAACGCGGATCTTCTTCAACTTCAATCCGTTGATCAAGCTGGATGGCTATTACCTGCTCAGCGACGGGTTGGGCATTCCCAATCTCTACCAGCGGGCGCGGGATGGGGTGGCAGCGAGGGTTCGATGGGGGCTCTGGGGCGCGGCTCGGCCGGAACGCGAGGCGAGAAACGGGCTGCTGCTTACGTTCGGGGTGGTCAGCTGGCTGTACACGCTGCTGTTTCTCTCGCTGATGCTGTACGGCTTCATCCACTACTTGGGAACCCACTGGGGACCGGTGGGGTTTGCCGGGGCCTCGGTATTTGGGCTGGTAGTGATGCGGGGGCTGGTGCGAGGGATGTCATCGGGGGAGGCACGTCGGATGCTGGTCACTCGGCGGCTGCGGACGGCGGGTTGGATGGCGATCTTGGGGGCGGGGGGGGCGGCGATGTATATCGTGCAGATCAATCGATGGGCGGACGGGCCTTTCCAGGTTCGCCCGGCTCAGCGCGATGAGCTGGCGGCGCCGATCGCGGGATTCCTCAAAGAGGTGTATTTCGATGAGGGGGACTCCGTGCCTGCGGGGGCGGTGGTGGCGCGGATGGAGATACCGGATCTGGAGACCCGGACACGACAGAAGCGCGACGAGATCGTGGAACTGGAATCGAAGATTCGGCAATACCGAGGCGATGTGGTTTCATCCACGGAGGAATGCGAGGAGATTGCCAAGGCTCGTAAAGAGACGGTCGCGTCGATCAAGGAATACCGGGAGGCATTGGATCGTCTGCGGCTACGCCGAGGGCAAGTGGAACAGACGGAGGCTCGTCTGGCCCACTGTCAGGAGGAACTGGCCTATCTGGAGCAATTGTCGAGGAAGAGCGTGATCCACAGTCCGGGGCCTGGCGTGATGGTCACGCCACATTTGCGGGAACGGGTGGGCGAATACTTCTGGGAGGGAGATTCGATCTGCCTGGTGGAGGAGTTGGCGATGACGGCGGAGGTCAAGCTGCCGGAACAGGAGGCGGCGGAGGTCCGGCCGGGGCAGTTGGTGCGAATGAAAGCGAGGGCACTGCCGTACGAGACTTTCAGGGGCGTGGTGGAGCGGACGGCACCGGCGGCCAACTCGGGAGAGGTTCAGAGCAGCGTGACGGTGTATTGCCGGATTGACCATTGTTCACAGGCGCTGAAATCGGGGATGACCGGGCACGCCCGCATCCGCCATGGGCGGTCGGGGGTCGGGATGGCGGCCGTGGATCGCGCGCTGCGGTTCATACGCACGGAGTTTTGGTGGTAGGAGAGGGGGCCAGTGACGCGAGGAGCAACGGATTTGAGAGGGATTGTTTTTTAGAGAGTTGTTGAAGGGGGTTACTGCGCTGGATTGATAATTGAAAACTGACAATTCTCAATTGGCAATTGAAGAGAACCTCGGGAACAAGTTCCCGGGGCGTTGGGAGGGGGTTTGAGAACCTTGAATTCCCCACGGCGGCGCCGTGGGCTTTAGGAGAGGAAACAGTCTCGTGGCAGTTTCAGTTGGGGTGCGTCTGTTGCGCCGAACCCTCACCCCGGCCCTCTCCCGGAGTACCGGGCGAGGGGGAAGAGGAGCAGGGGTCGGGGGAGAGGGGTCAGGGGGAAAGAGGGGGAAGGAGAAGAAACGAAGGGATTGGGGCATGGATGACTCGCGCGTGGGTGGGCCGGGCATGGTACGTTGTTTTATCGGAACGGTTGGGGGAGTTGACATGGCGGCAAATGAATTGGAAATCTAGGGGGAGAGTATCAGACATGCACCACGGCAACGGGAAGCTTCGTCGAGTCGGCGTTATAGCAGCGGTGGCGGCGGCCATTATGGGGTGGGCCAGTCCAGCGATCGCGCAGGTGCCATCGTTGGCGCTGGCGTCTCAGATGGAGCCGCCGGACCCGAATTCGGTGGCCACGGTGCTGCTGCTGATCTCGATCGCGACGGTGGTGGCGATCAAGCGGAAGTACCCGGAACTGGGGTTGTTTCCATTGGCACCGGTTTCTATGCCGCGCCGGCCTGGACGGCGGTCACGATTGCGTCGATGAGGCCATCGATATTGAACGCCTCGGCTTGCACCGTGATGGGAAGGCTTAGGTCTTTGAGGGTGGCGGTGGTCACAGGGCCGATGCTGGCGATTTTCACGCCCTGCAGTTGTCTGGCGTAATCCTTTCCGAGAAGGGTGACGAAGTTTTTGGCAGTGCTGCTGCTGGTAAACGTGATCCAGTGGACGTGCTTCTCGCTGAGGGCTTCGAGGAGGGTCGGGGGAAGTGAGGGGGCGATCTTGGTTTGGTAGATCGCGACGTCGCGGACCTCGGCGGCGCCGTTTTCCTGGAGTTTTTGGCGCAGGATGGGGCGGGCGATATCGGCGCGCAAGAGGAGGAAGCGTTTGCCTTGGACCTGGTTTTGCGTGAGGAGTTCGGCGGCGAGGGCTTCGGCGACGAAGCTTGGGGGGCAGAGGTCGACCTTGAGGCAGAGTTGATCGCGGATGGCGGCAGCGGTGGCGTCGCCGATGGCGGCGATTTTGGCGGGGCCAAAAGCGCGGACGTCGAGGCCCAATTCCATGAGGCGTTGCCGGGTAAAGGAGACGCCATTCTGGCTGGTGAAGACGATCCAATCGAACTGGGCCGCGGCGCGAAGGGACTCGTTGACAGGGGCGGGATCGTGAGGCGGTTCGAGTTCGATGGTAGGGGCTTCGATGACGTGAGCACCCAATTCGTCGAGTCTCTGGGCAAGGTCGCTGGCCTGTTGGCGGGTGCGGGTGACGACGATGGTCTGGCCGAAGAGGGGACGGGTTTCGAACCAGTTCAGGGTTTGGCGGAGGGAGACGACGCGGCCGATGAGGGTGATGGCTGGGGGGGTGAGGTGGGCGGCGGCAACTTTTTGCGGGAGATCGCTGAGGGTGCCGATGATGGCGCGATGGCGGGTGGTGGTGCCCCATTGGATGGAGGCGGCGGGCATGTCGGGGGCCATGCCGTGATCGAGGAGCTTCTGGCAGATGCCGGGGAGGGCTTTGACGCCCATGTAGAAGGCAAGGCAAGGGAGCTTGGCGAGGACGGACCAATCGACATCGGAGGCGGAGCCGGGTTGGCGGGCACGGGCATCGGGGTCCTGGTAGTCGGCTTCTTTTTCGTGGCCGGTGATGAGGGTAAAGCTGGAGTTGAGGTCGCGGTGGGTGACGGGGATGCCGGCGTAAGCGGGAGCGGCGATGGCGGAGGTGATGCCGGGGACGACTTCGAAGCGGACGCCGGCGTGGGCGAGGGCTTCGCATTCTTCGCCGCCGCGGCCGAAGACGAAGGGATCGCCACCTTTGAGGCGGACGACTTTCTTGCCTTCCAGGCCTTTTTCCACCAGGAGTTTATTGATGTCGTCCTGGGACATGGCGTGCTTGGCGGCCTGCTTGCCGACGTAGATGGTTTCGGCGGTGGGACAATGGCGCAGGAGTTGGGGGTTGGCCAGGTAATCGAAGACGACGACATCGGCCTGTTCCAGCAGTTGCATGCCGCGGACTGTTATCAGACCTGGATCGCCGGGGCCGGCTCCGACGAGGTAGACGACGCCATGATTGGGATGCCGCTGGCTCACGCGAATACCTTTCTTCACATTACAGCGTGACTTGGGCAGGAACCCTCACCCCGGCCCTGGCCCAGAGGACCGGGCGAGGGAGTACGGTTGTTACGGACAAGGGGCTCGCACTCCAAGTTTGTACCCCAATCATATCCGCACCGAGCTCGGACGAATATACCGCCCGGCCGGGGGATTTGCCTGTCTTAGCTGGTTAGCCCAGAGCCCGCAAATGGCAAAGAAGGTAAATGGGAGGGTCTATTCAGTCGATAAACGAGATGGGGACGTGAAAGGGGATGGGAACCTGGGGGCCGGTTGGTCGGGGCAAAGGAATGAGAACATGGTTGCACTTGTTAAGGAACCTTGGACGCGTAAGCCGACCGTTGAACGCCGGTTGTTTCCGCGGCAGGAAGTGAACCTTTTCGCGCATGCCCGCCGGCTCGATCACACGCTGGAAGCGCATCAGCAGCCGCGGTTGACGTTGACCGTGCGGGATTTGTCCTTGAGCGGGCTATCGGCTTTGGTAGACGTTCCGTTGAACCATGGCGAGCATATCGGGGTTTCATTCCCGGCGCAGAACACGCAACGGCCTTGGGATGCATTTGGGCATGTCGTTCGCTGCGAGCCCAGCGCGTTGGGGTACCGGGTAGCGGTCGAGTTTGACCTGCTGCCGGCGGCTTGAGGGGTATGGGGATAACCGATTCAGGGGAATGAAATAACCGGCCAGCTGAAGCGGGCTGTACAGTATATCTGTGGCAGCGAGATTATGGTGGGTCGTCTCCCAATCTGGGGGTCGGGGCTCTATAATCCCCGCCGATGACGGTTGCCACCCCAAGCAGTAAGGTCAATCCCAAGGATGATCCGGAACAATACCGGATGACCATCGGCGAGCATCTGGAAGAGCTTCGCTGGCGGCTCATTCTGGCATTGTTGGGCTTCGTGATCGTGCTGGGAGTGTGCCTGTGGTACGGCAACACGGTGGTGGCGTATTTCTGCCGGCCGTTGCTGCTGACACTGAAATCGCGGGGATTGCCGCCGTGGACGGTGGATCGGACGCTGGGGGGCAGCTTCATGGTTTACATGAAGATCAGTCTGATTTCGTCGGCGGCGTTGTCGGCGCCGTGGGGGGTGTACCAGCTATGGCTGTTCATCGCGGCCGGATTGTATCCCCATGAGCGGCGGTGGGTTATGCGTTATGCGCCGCTGAGCATCTCACTACTCATCACCGGGAT
>JBLNDH010000374.1:0-5115 GCA_050261455.1 Bacillota bacterium | reverse complement strand
GCCAGCGGTTCATTGCGTGTTGCAAGGCGGATGAGTTGCTGAGGATTTCGGCGGAGTCGTTCGCTGGATTCGCGTCACAACGTGGCCAGCGGGGACGGGCAATCCACATTCGGGGCAACGGTCGGATGTGGCACACAGATCATATCCGCAGGCGGAGCAAAATCCGGTGGGCGAGCGAAGCGTGTAATAGCGGCGGCGGGCAGCACAAGCGCGTAATACGAGCCGGCCCATCATTAATGTGAATAGCCATGCGCCTGCGGCTACGGTGGTCCAAGCGGTGTTCAAGCAAGCCAGGGAATGGGCGAGGACAATGGCAAGCAGCGCCACTGCAAGGGCGATCCAAAGCACCTTCGCCCATCTGGGCATATACGGCATTAAATCAGCACCCTGCCAGGGCATCGACCTCTCCTGGAGAAAGAATCCACATATTACACCGATTCGCCCGTGTGGGCTCCCTGTAGCCCAAGTTATGGAGGGGACGCCCAGGAATCTAGCGGATCTTCACGAAGGAGCCGCGGATAGACGCAGGCAAAGAAGAACAGGGGTGGGCCCCGGGCTACGTTTTACTGCCACGAATGGGGTGCCGATTGTGAGAAGCGAGCGGGCTCACGCTTAGCGGGTGTTCGGCGGCAGCCATTGATGCCGCGATGAAATCGGGAGCAGGCATAACTTTCGTAAACGGCGGGGATTGGCAACAAAAACCCCATCCGGCGGGGATGGGGTCAAGAGCGGGCGATGGGATTCGAACCCACGACGTCAGCCTTGGGAAGGCTGCATTCTGCCACTGAATTACGCCCGCGATGTTTTCAACTCTTACACGGCGGCAAGGACATTTCCGGGCTTCGGGCCTTGCCGTCGATCAGGGGTTTCAACTGCTACGCATCGCGTACTACGCGTCGCGGCGCATTGGGCGGCTGTCGCCCCTGATGCTGGATGATCGATATCGTAGCCTGATTGCAGGGGAGGTCAAGATCAACAGGCAATCTCGGCCCGGTTATGTTGGCCAGGAGCCTGCGAAGGCCCGTGCTGGGGCCGGTGCGAGGCATGGATACAGGCCGGCGAGCCCATCAAGGTGCGCTTTCATGAGCAAGTCGGTCGTGCATTTGCGAGGCTGCCGGGGGTGGGGGCGAGGCGATATCATGATGATTGGGTAATCGTGAAAGGAAGCGTTCATGCGCCAGTACGAGGCATGGTTAGCCGGTACGATGCTGGTGGGCGCGATCAGTCTGACTGCGTGCGAAGGTCCCACCGGCCAGGCCCAACCCGAATCCACGCCCCAAAAGCTCAGCAATGCACCGCCACAAGAGCCCATCAACGCTCCGGATATTGATATGGCGATGCAGCTCTATAACGCCAACATCGGCGACACCGCCACGGGGGTCGGCGGGGGCGGGGCGGGCGGCCACTAGCGTTCCTTGTCCGATCCACCAACGTTCTTTATCTGATCGTAATGGAGCATCACGGCGGGTTTGACGGAGTGTAGAGGAGGGGGCGTGGCGCGAAAACCCGCCCCTGCGGGGCGGCGCTAAACAGGGCGGCGGTAAACACGAGGCAAGTTTCTGGGCGTAAAACTGCTCTTTGGCACAAAAGAGAAGGGCGAGCCTCCTGGGGAGCCGAGGATTCGGGTCGGCAGGAGTCTCGCCCTTCCGAGCATCCGCCTGTTTGTCAGGCGAGCGGGATGAGGTTCAATAGTAGGCCACGATCTGCGTCTTTCCCGTGCAGTTGCTCAGCTCCACCCACTCCTTCTCCGCATTGAAGCGATCGTATGCCTTTCCGTTCACTTCACAACGCACCATGCGTTTTCCCTCCGGATGCCGGAACCGGGCCCGAATCACCTTCGGCGCATTCCGCGTCGGTGGCTCAATCGTCATTGTGATCTGTCCCTTGCCCACCGCCGATTCCATCTGCATCGACATCGGGCCGTAATACGTCCGCGCGTTGGCGATGCCGATCTTCTGTCCATCCTTCAGCCAATCCCTTGGAATCGCCCCGCCCAGCCACAGCTCCTCCCCGCGTTCCTGCACAAACATGAGCCGCAGCCAGTACGTCGAATTCGACTCATCGGATGACTTGTAATGATCGCCGCGCCAATCGCCGATCTCCGGCAGGGCATGTTCGGTCATCATCCGCGTATCGGGGAAATAGCTCACCGCAAACGCATTGAAATACGCCCGCACGTAATGTTGCATCTCGTCCCGCAGCAGATAAGGCACCGGGTTCTGCAGGAGATTCGCCTGCTGGGAGATTCCGCCGTGGCTGAACCACCGCCGCTCGAGCTCTTTCCCTTCGAGCTTGTATCCAAACTGCTCCGAGAGATACAGATTGTCCTCGTAGTCCTTGATGATCCACGTCGCCAGCCGCGAATTCGGATCGATCGCGCCGGTGCGAATCAGGTAGATCGATCCTTCCAGCGTTTCCGTGATCCACCCAAACGACCGCCCGCGTCGATGCACATCCGAGGGGACCTTGGGGATCCAGCTTCCATCGCGCAATTTCACGACCGGGGAGCGGCGCATGGCCTCGGTGAACGCAACGGCGATGTCGTTGTGATACGCGTCGGCCTCGGCCATCAGCCGCTTGCCTTCGGGGTGTCCTGCCGCCGCCAGCGCCCTGGCCGCGTTGTCCATTCCCCACCAACTGAAGACGTTATTGGACATCCACGACCGCCAGTCGCCGATGTCCTCCAAACTCCCCGGCGGCAGCAACCCGCGTTCAATTGCCCGCAGCGGATTGCTCGCCGCGGCGTCGATCGTCCGCTGCCGCTCCTGGATGATCCATTCCATCCCCTTGATCAGCTTGGGCGCGGCCCGATTGAGCCAGGCGTTGTCCCGCGTATACCAGTAGTGTTCCCCCATGTTCCACAGCACCCAGCCATGATGCTGGTTGTACCCGCCGGCCTCGTACCCATTGGCCCCATAGAGCATGCCGTCCTGGCTGACATAATCGCCGGGCAGCTTCACCGTTCCCTGGTATCGCAAAAACGTCTCCAGGGCCCGCTCGGCCACATCATGGAACCCCCGCCGATCCAGATCGCTGATCATCATGCACGACTCATTGCTATACACACCGTAGTGGAACGACCCCACCTTGGCCATGTAGCAATCGCTCTGGCCGACTTCGCGCTCCGTGTTAATCAGGAGGTGCGACACGTCCGCCTTATAGAAATCATTGATCATCGGCTCCGGCGTCGTGATCTGCGCATCCACCGAGAGACGCGAGCGCCAGTAATCCCGAACCGCCGCGAACGCTCCGGGGAACTGAATCGCCCGCAACTGCTCCAACTCGCTTGTCCCTTGTGGCGTCGCGAAGGGAATGGCCAGGTCAATCGTCCGCCGCTTGTCATCTCCCGACATTTTCGCCCGGTAAATGACGCGCCCTTCCGACTCCTCTATTGCATAGGCGCTGGCAGGATCCGCCGACCGAATGCTCATCCGCGGCAGCTTGCTTGGCGTAGCGATAATCAGGCTCCCATCTCGCGCCAACTGCTCCCGCCCCTTGCCATCTGCAACCTCAAACTTCAGTTGCGCCTCGGCTTCCCCATTGCCTGTATTCTCAATTTCAAATCGAGCGATCAGCACCATCGGATCATCCGCATGGATTCGCTGCCCCGCCTGCGGCACGCCGCTCAGCGGCATCCCGAACGCCGTCTGACGGTACCGAATTCCCTTGTCCACCCACTCGTTCACCATCATCGGCAAACACCCGTCTACAAGGGTTCGACTGGCCAAGCCCGACTTCGGCAGCCCAAAGCTGTAGCGAATCTCCTCCCCTTCCCACTTGCACCCCGGCGTATCTTTCCCCTTGATCCGGGCAATCCAGTTCTTGTTGCACACCACATCCCCATTGGCTTCCGACCGGAAATGCTGCCGCGTTCCCTCGAAGCTCAGCGGGATGTACTGCGGCTTTTTCGCCGGCGTCTCTTTCCACGCCCGCGTAAACGTCTGCTCCGGCTGCGTCAGGACGCGTGAATACAGATCCATCGTCTTTTCATTCGCCTTGGCCTTCTCCCACGCCTCTTGCGCCACGGCATACGTCACCGCCTGCCCCTTCTTCCGCACCAGCACGCCAAAATCAGGGAGGAAGATATGTCCATGCTTGTGCAGATCCCTGGCCGCGAACGAAAACGTGTCCTCCCCTGCCCGCACCGTCACCACCGTTTCATCAAACGAGTTGTATCCCTTCGGCTCCGCATACAGCACGCGGGCCGATGCAAAGCTCGGCGAGTTCGATGTTGCCGATTGCAGCTTGCCGTTGAACACCTCAAACCGCTTGTCCTGCCCGCGCAGGTGGTGCATCAGTGTCCACTCGACCTCGAAATCCAGCGTTTTGAGCACCGAATCCGTATACGCCTCAAACGACTTCACCGCGGGCAGTGTCTCCTTGCTGACCAGCCGCACTTTCATCGTCGAGCGGTACGTGGCATCGAACTTGCCCAGGTCCGTGAATTCCTTGGCATTCACCGGGTTGAACGTGTACGTATAGGTCGCCCCATCCGCCGCGACATTGACATCCGCCTGCTTCCACTTGCCCTGGAACCAATCCCCAACATTCAGCCACCCCGAGCTGCCCGACCCGGACGGCTGATCCCGCGGAATCCGCTGCTGTGGCCAGGATGACTGCCAATACTCCAGCCGCAACGTTTCGGGCTTGGGCGCATGGGCCGCATCCGCGAAGCTCACCACCACGCGGCAGACATCGCGCGCGTCTTCCCACATCACCCCGTAATCCTGGCCATCCTTCTCCCACCGCATCACCTGCCCAAACGGCGCGACATTCATCGCCTGCCCTTCGCTGCCGATAAACGCAGTTTCCCTGGCCTGATGCGACGAGCACCCTCCACCAGCCAGCGCAATGCCCAGCGAAAGCAACGCGAGCAAGAGAAGAATTCCAGCAAGTTTCACGATGGTTCGCTCCCTTCGGGGTTCATGGAAATGACCGTCTCCAGCTTAGCGTCTGCCCCCGTTTCCGCAACGCGAAAGGTTTCTTCCCGTTGCTAGACGCTTCCCCTTACCCGTATTCATCTGTGCCCCGTTTGTGGCCCCCCAAAAAAGAAGCACGGACAGAAGATGCCCGTGCTCACTTTACTGACCTTCGCGCCGTCAGCGCCGGACGGGG
>JBLNDH010000373.1:0-19664 GCA_050261455.1 Bacillota bacterium | reverse complement strand
CATCAGCTCGCCTTCGCGGAGATTGTGGCTGGCGGGTTTTTCGCAGTAGACATGCTTACCGGCGGCGCAGGCGAGGATGGTGGCTGGGGCGTGCCAATGGTCGGGGGCGGCGATGACGAGGGCGTGGACGGAAGGATCATCGAGGATTCGGCGGAAATCCTTGACGGCGGTGGGCTGGGTGGATTGGACTTTGGCGAAGGAGGATTGGAATTGACGGAGGCGGAGGTCATCGACCTCGCAGATGTGGGTGATGCGGACGCCGGGGAGCTTGGCGAAGTCGGTCGCCAGGCTGGCGCCACGGCTGAGGCCCATGACAGCGAGGTTGATGGTTTCGGGCGGGGTGTCGGCGGCATGGAGAGAAGAAAGAGCACCGGTGGAGAGGAGCGCGGCACCGGCCAAGCTGGCACGAGAGAGAAAGTCGCGACGATTGATTGGATGCATAGACATGGTCCTGTTGAGGATGGCTGCATCGTAACTGGCGAGCGGGCGAGATGATAGGAAGAAACCAAGGAGGTAAGAAAGAAGGTGTCGGAGTAGCGGAGTAACGGAGTGACGGAGTGGGATGTGAGGTGTGGGGAAGGGGGTGGGGTGATTGACCGTGTCAACGGGGATAATTATGCTTTGGTTTTAATGCGGCTGGCTGGTCGCAGCCTTCCAGGAAACCGGACACGCGCTAGGAGCGTAGTATTATTTTCCCAAGTCTAGATGGGAGATTGTCTTGGCAGACGTGGACATGAGCGTTGATGGGCATCGTCGTTTTCCGCTTCCGGTATGTGGGAGTGAGCCGGAGGAGTTGGAAACGGCGCGTATGGAAGAGTACGAGAAAAAAGAAAAATGCGGGGTGTTTGGAATCTGGGGGACCAAATCGGCCTCGCAGATCTGCTACAACGGGCTATTTGCGCAACAACACCGGGGACAGGAGTCGGCGGGCATCGTTGTGACGGACGGGGAGCAATTGCATGGGCATGTGGGGATGGGGTTGGTGGCCCATGTCTTCACCCAGCGTATGCTGCGAGAGGATTTGGCGGGGCATGCGGCGATCGGGCACGTGCGTTATTCGACGACGGGATCAAGCAAGCTGGCCAACGCACAGCCGCTGATGCGGGAATACTTGATGGGGCCGGTCGCGGTAGCACATAACGGCAATCTGATCAATGCATCGCTGCTGCGTCAGGAATACGAAGAGCAGGGGCACATTTTCCAGAGCACGACGGATACGGAAATCATCGTGCACCTGCTGGCCAAGCCAGAGCATTTGAACAAGGCCGATCCGCTGCCATCGGTGCTGAAGTATTTGCAGGGGGCGTACTGCCTGCTGTTTTTGTTCCCGGACCGAATCGAGGCATGCCGGGATCCGTGGGGCATTCGGCCGCTGGCGCTGGGCCGGACCACGGATGGACATTGGTGTGTCGCGAGCGAGACATGCGCGTTTGATGCGATCGATGCCCAGTATGTGCGGGATGTGCAGCCGGGGGAAATTGTCCGGATCGATAACAACGGCGTGAGCAGCCGATTTTTTGAAACGCCGGCGCCGAAGCGGGCGCACTGTGTATTTGAGCACGTGTACTTTGCCAACCCGGCGAGCCGGGTGTTCGGGCAGAACGTGCACGTCGTGCGGCAGGCTTTGGGGCGGGCCTTGGCGCGGGAAGCACCGGCGGACGCGGATTTCGTGATGCCGATGCCGGACTCCGGGCGCAGTGCGGCGCTGGGGTATGCGAAGGAATCGGGCATTCAGTTTGACGAGGGCATTGTTCCCAATCGGTTTGTAGGGCGGACGTTTATTCTGCCGAACCAGAGTCAGCGCGACCGGGCGGTGGCGCTGAAGTTGAACATCATCCCGGACATCGTTGCGGGCAAACGGATCATCCTGGTGGAAGATTCGGTGGTGCGAGGAACGACGACGCGGTCGAAGATGCGGGCGATCCGCCGGGCCGGGGCGAAGGAGATTCACCTGCGGATTTCGTGCCCGCCGATCCGGCATCCATGCTTCTATGGGATCGATTTTCCGACGCGGGAAGAGTTGATTGCCCACAATCGGACGGTCGAGGATATCCGGGCGTTTTTGGAAGTGGATAGCCTGGCGTATCTGTCGTTGCAGGGAATGCTGTCGTGCATGGAGATGGCCAGCGAGCACTACTGCACGGCGTGCTGGAGCGGGCAGTACAAGATCCCGGTGGACCAGCCGCTGGTAAAGTTCAACTTTGAGCGGGATCAGATGAGGATGTTCTGATCGGGATCCACGAAGGGCCACGAAAGAACACGAAGAATATGAGAAGCCCACGGAAAAGCCGTGGGCTTCTTTGTTGGATGGGGAGCGGCATGTCGTGGGGATTGTCGCAATTCCCGCTTGGACGTACGCGTTGCGAGAGATGGCAGACAGGAATGTCTGCCCCACCACCCTCACCCTGACCTTGGCTCGGAGTACCGGGCGAGGAAGATCCGGGTCGTCGCTTCACTCCGAACCCGGCGTGGGGGTCCTAGGCCCCCTGCTCACGGGACGACGGCATCGACTTCGATTTCGATTTGGGCGTCGAGGTCGATCAGACGAGCGACCTGGACGATGGTGGTGGCGGGGCGAATTTCGCCGAAGACCTCGCCATGAACTTTGGCGACCTCTTCCCACTTGGTAACGTCGGTGACGAACATGCGGGTGCGGATGACGTGTTCGAGCTTGCCGCCGAGGGCTTCGAGGGCGGTGCGGATGATCTGGAGGGAGCGACGGGCCTGGCCGGCGATGGTAGGCGCGTAGGAGCCATCGGCATTGCAGCCCACGGTACCCGTCACGGCGATGAGGTTGCCGCTGCGGACGGCGCGAGAATAGCCGAGCTTGGGTTCCCATGTGGAGCCGGAACTGGCGCAACGGCGGCCAAAGCGATCGGTGACGGTGATGTTGATGTCGTTCGGCATGGTAATCCTTTGTTGAGATGGGGGAATGATAGGGGAAAGTCGGCGAATAGTGGATAGTGGTTAGTAGCTAGAAGTCGGGAGACGGGGGCGGGAGCAAGTTCGCAAGTATTGGTCTAGCTGCTTGGATCGCAACCGTTGGGGGAGCATTGGGATAGCGGGGAGAGGGCAGGGGCAGAAGCCGGGGGGAAATGTCGGGCATGGGCGCAAGGCGGGCGGTATAATGCCGCGGTTGATCATTTCGTCGTTGCGTGGGGAAGCCACATCAAGGGATTGGGAGGTTTGCGATGGAACGAGTGTATTCTGGCGAACGTGGATCGAACGGATGCGTCGTCAAGGTGGACGGGCGGCTGCTGCAGCCACGACTGGATCTTCACACCTATACGTTTCAGGGATTCGACTGGGGAGGGGATGGAGCCGGGGAAACCCAATTGGCGATGGCGATTCTGGCGGATTACTACGGGCGATGGGGGCTGGAGCATTGCGCACTGTCGCTGGCGGAGGATTTCCGGGATCTGGTGGTGTGCTGGCTGGCATACGCGAGTTGGAGTCTGGCGGAACAGGAAGTGGCGGCGGCGGTGCGGGAGATCCTGCGTGAACGAGGTGCGCGGGCGGGGAGTGCGCCAGTGGGCGTGCTAATGTAACGCGCGGCCCGGGTGTGCAGGGCGCCGATACACGGGGGAGGGGTGTGCAACAGGGGCACGGAAGTGCCCCTGGCGGGAGTATTATTGAGAAAAAGAAGCGCAAGTCTTTGGGGCAGGGAGGATTCCTTTTATGGCTGAGGCTGTATAATCGCGGGGGTCAATCCACATGTGAGGAGCCAGTGATGATCATCTCTCGTCGGGAGTTCATGCGGAACGGGGCAAGTGCGGTGGCGGCGGGTGCGGCGATGCCGGCGGCGTTGATGAACATGGCTGCGGCGCGGGCGGCGAATCGAGTGCTGGTCGTTATGGAACTCAATGGGGGAAATGACGCCCTCAATACGGTGATTCCGATCAGCGATCCGCTGTACGCGATGGCCCGGCCAACGCTGGCGATTCGGCGGTCGGAGGCATTGATGCTGGATGGGGAGGTAGCGCTGCACCCGGCGATGAAGTCGATGCATGAACTGTATGAGCGGGGGCAACTGGCGATCATTCAAGGGGTGGGATATCCGAACGCCAGCCGAAGCCACTTCCGGAGTATGGAGGTGTGGCATCGGGGTGTGTTGTCGGCAGATGTGACCAATGGATGGCTGGGACGATATTGTGAGCAGGCAACGGCCGGGCAGGATCTGACGCCAATGGTGTATAGCGGGAACGAATTGCCGGAGGTCTTCAAGGCCGAAGGAATCGAAGCCAGGCGCATCGATCTGGAGAAGCTGCAAACGCCGGCCGAGTACCCGCAGGGGCAATTGGGGGCCGAACTGGCGACGTTCGCGGAGATGATCAAGCAGGACGCCAAGTCGAAGCTGTTCTACGTCAGCGTGGGCGGATTTGATACGCATGCACGGCAGGCGGAGTCGCATGGGAAGCTCCTGGGGATGGTGTCGGCAGGGATGGGGGCGTTCCTGGCGGAGATGCGTCGCGCAGGACGGGAGAAGGACGTGATGGTGATGGTGTTCAGCGAGTTTGGCAGGCGAGTGAAGGAGAACACCAGTGCCGGAACGGATCATGGAACGGCCGGCGTGATGTTCTTCGCAGGCGGAAGTGTGCGCGGCGGGTTGTACGGGCGGCAGCCGCACCTGACGGATCTGCACGAAGGCGATCTGCGGTACAGCGTGGATTTCCGCGATTGCTATGCGACGGTGTTGGAGCGGTGGCTGGGGACGGCGGCGGATCGGGTGGTGGCGCACGGGGGGCAGCCCATCGCGTTTGTCTAGTGGAGAACAACAACCTGGGAATTTGGAAACCCACGGCAAACGCCGTGGGTTTTTTCGTCTAAATGAGTCCAAGCAAAAGCGAAAGTGGTAACACGGAGGGGTCCCAGGGATGAATCCCTGGGCTTGGATGCGGTCGAGCACTTTCGGACTTCGGAGGGTTTATTCAGAACGCGCACGGGCAAGATGCCCGTGCTACCTTGTATTGCCACAGGTGGGGCCCAGAGAGACACAGCTAGAGCAGTTCCCGTTTGAGTGTACAGCGGGCTCTGAACCCTCACCCCAGCCCTCTCCCGGAGTACCGGGCGAGGGAGAACGGCCAGAGGGGTACACAGAATCGAGAGTTGCTGGAATTCACGGCTTGGCGAAACGCGGCTTGGGATCGGTGAACCACACCGGATCCAATCGCTGGCCGGCGAAGATCTGCAGGCGGTGTTCGACGCTCAGGACCTGGCCTGGCAAGGGCATCGTGACGACCCAGCGCGTCGGGTACCATGGGCCGGCGGGGAGCTGCGCATGCTCCAAGTACCGGGTCTGAGTCTCTCCGGTTACAGTCCCATCGACAGCCCGCCAGATGCAACTGCTGGCCATTGGCATATCGTCGCGAGCCGGGTCCAGCCGCCATTGCTCCTCAATCCCATCGAAGCCAAGCTCGGGCGCGAGGACAGAATTGCCAGTGACGATCATCTTCAAGCCGGGATTCGGGCCGTCGTTCAAGGCTTGGACGTCAACGGTCAGCTTGGGATTCTGGTGATTGATGCGCCAGTAGCATGGCCAAATCGCCCCGGACAGCAGGAAGGACTCGAGGCCGGACACATCGGAAACTCGATCCTGGAATGTCCCGTCGGCACGGATGATCCAGCGTTGCGTTCCATCATAGACAAACAGCATGTCGGGCTTGACCTCCTGGGCGCTATGCACCAAAGCCAATCCTGGCGCCGGCCAGCCGGCCAGATTCAGCTTGCCTTCGCTCAGCTTCGTGTAGCGCCCAAGGAACCGTTTGTCGCCGCTGCGGCCATAGATCACGACGGCCTGCGACCTCGGCTTGTTGGCGCCAACCAGCGCTGTCTCGGTTTCAATTGCGATGTAGTCGCCCAGCTTTTCGTTGATACCGACCCGACCATCCAGCCGATCCAGAATGGCCCGGGCTTGGGGGAATCTCAGCCGTGGGGTGCGGCGATCGATCACCTTGGCGTCCTTGGGCACGCCCAGATCGTAAATGCTCTGCCAATTCGGCTCGCCGTAGGTGTAGGAGAACGCGGCTTCTGACCCATCGGACGTGCCGGTGCCGGACCAACGCTGCAACAATCGAGTCTTCTTGTCGAATAGGACAGTCAGAAACGGCTTGGCCTCCTTGGCCTTGGGCATGGTCAGGTCGAACCATTCATAGGTTCCTTCGTCCCGCCGGGTGACGGTGCAGCCATAGTCCACCAGAGCCGTGATGGTGTCCATGGTCGGGTGGGCCACCAGAAAGCCCGTCAGTTCCTCTGGCCTCAAGTCCTTACGCCCCTTGACCTGGATTCCGAGGATGGAGGAGGGGGGGAGGGTAGACGGCAGTTCATCGAGGATCAGCTCGTTATTCGCGGAGGTGTACTTCAGGCACGTCTTCTCGCTGAGCTGGCCCCACTCGATCCTGCGGTCGTTGCCGTGTTCCTCGATCCCGACATAGATCTGCTTCTGGGTGTTGATGTGCATCGAAGCAGCAGCGACACCGGGGCCGATTTGCTCGGAGGCCGGGAGTTGATCCGCCTTGGCGTGGATCCATCCCTTGTAAGCCCCGTTGACCGCCGCAACCTCCTTCAGCACTTCGACAGCACTGGCCTCCGGATGGATGAAGAGGACGGAGAGGACGCTGACCGCCGCCACCAGAATCGCCGCGATGCTGGTCGGCATGATGATCCTCCAAAAGAGTCGGTGCGATGATGCCTCATGGACAGAGAGGATCACTTCCCGCGCACGCCGGACGGCGCGTTGGGTTGAATCGGGTGTGGGCTGGACCTGCCCCACCTGCTTCAGCACGCTCAGGATCTCCCGCTCAGGGTGCAACATGTCGCACCTCCTTCCTTTCCGAGCATCTGGCGCAATCGCTGAATGCCTTTGTGGCAAAGCGCCCGGGTCTGGTGAACCGACCGCCCCAGGTGATGGGCAATCTGGTCGTAGGATTGGCCTTCGATGAACCGCATCACCACGATGTCGCGCGACTGCTCGGACAACTCCTCCAGCGCATCGAGTACTTGGCCGGCTTGCTCGGCCTGAATCAGCCGAGCCAATGGCAAGGGCTGTTCGGCCGGGGGATCGGACTCTGGCATCGGCATCTGGCGGCTGCGCCGTTGAGATCGCCGCCAGTTGAACGCCAGATGAATGGCCGCCTGCCGGGCATAGGCCGCGGGATTGGGGCACCGCTGAAAGCCCTGGGAACGGCACAAGTTGGCAAACAGGTCCTGCATCAGATCCTCGGCCACATCCTGGCGCAGCGTCAGTCGGCTCAGCAGGGCATATAGAGCCTGGCCATCCTCGTCCAGCACATGAAGCAGTCGCGATTGGGGATCGATCGCTGCACCTCTCTGTCTCTCGTATCAACACCGTTGCGATGGGAGCGCAACCAGGAATGTCAGCCTGCCCCGTTGAATACGGTCGTCCTTGGGCCCCAAGGGGGTTCATACAGGGTTAGCAGCAGACCGGGGGCAGAAAAGGTCCCAGTTTCTCGTTTTTGCTTGGGAGGGGCAAGTCGGCGGGTACTGTGAGCGATGTAAATAAAGAAGGCACCGCGATTTGCGGTGCCTTCTCATTCTAGTACCCCCTAGGGGAGTCGAACCCCTGTCCTCTGGCTGAGAAGGAGGTCACAACCTCGTTATTGAGCCAAAAACGCCGTTCGCTAATCAGCGAAGCTCCGGAAATTTACCATAACTCCTGATAAGAGCCAATATGCGATGCTAGTCTAGCATCTTGTCGATCTGCTGCTGCGACGCGAGGGTGTTGTGCTGGGCCATAGGAGTTTTTGGAAGCCGCTGCTTCAACCCTCCGTCCTACCGCCCCTGTGCGGAACGGCAGCGGGCTCAGACATTGCAAGACGGAGGAGGCGGCCGGGCGGCTACTTGTGGCAGGTCATACCAATAGTTACGCTATCTGGATCACCGTTGAGCAGCGCGCACGAACACACCGGCTGGATGCCGGTTTCCGTTTGCGCATGAGGCACATAGATGATCCCACTCGCTCAGTTCATCCCGTCGGTGTGTGCCGCGATTCCCCGTTTCCAGCAGCATCCGCCGGACACCCGCCAACAAACCTGCATTCTGCATCCCCGGACTGACCCGCTGATGATCGTCGCGGGACCGGGTAGTGGAAAGACCACGGTCCTGGTCTTACGTGCTCTGCGGTTGGTGTTCGTTGATGATCTGCTACCGGAACGTATTGTACTGACGACATTTACGAACAAAGCGGCCGACGAACTCCGCGCCAGGCTCATCGAGTGGGGGACTGCATTGAGGGATCATTTGCGCCAGCACCCTCCACAAGGCTCTGCCGCGAACCTGGCCGCACTCCTAGCCACGATCGACATCAATAGGTTCGTAACTGGCACGTTGGACAGCATTTGCGAAGAGGTCCTGACGCGGTATCGCGAACCCGCGGATGCGGCACCGGTCCTGGTGGAAGGCTTTGTCGGCAACGCACTTCTGGCACGCTATGGGCTATTCCCGAACGGACGGCATCAGAGTACCGATCTCGCTGGCTATCTGGCGCCTTTCACGTTCGAGGGTAACGCGCCAAGGAACTTCGGCGAGACACTTGGAGTCTCGCGAACAATCGTGGACCGACTGATTCACGACCTCGTCAATGTGCAGGCCTTTCGGAATGGGGTGCCTGATCAAGCCGGACGTCAGTGCTTGGCGGATGCCTTGGACTCCTACCGCCAGTACATGGATGCGGGGCACCGAATGGACTTCGCGCGCCTTGAGGAGTTGTTCCTTGAACGCCTCGGGCAAGGGAGGCTACAGCGTTTCACGGACTCACTCGACGCTCTGTTCGTGGATGAATACCAGGACACCAATCCACTTCAGGAAAGGATCTATTTTGAGCTAGTCCGCCAGAGGAATGCCTCATTCACTGTCGTGGGTGATGACGACCAATCGCTATACCGGTTCCGTGGAGCCACCGTAGAACTCTTCGGTGATTTCATCAACCGGTTCCACCATCACGTGCCAGCGTTGCCTGCTCCACACATGGTGTACCTGGTAGACAACTACCGCTCGACACCACCTATTGTCGGTTTCTTCAATGCATTCCTGTCCGGTAACGCGCCTTTTGCACCAGCACGCGTGCAGCCACCCAAACCTCTCATCGTGGCTCAGTTGCCTGCGATTGGAGTACCGGTTCTGGGCATGTTCCGTCCCACCGTCGATGCTCTTGCCGACGACCTGACATCCTTCCTCTGGGACGTTTTCCGGGGGCCAGGCCGTGCGATCCCGGTGAATGGTGTTCCGGTAACCATTACCAGGAACCCGAACGGCGGTGACTTTGGTGACGCAGTCGTGCTGTCGCACACGGTCAACGAGGTTGCTAAGGCATTTGGCAACCAACCCGCGCGCGAGCGATTGCCGCTGCTCATGCGACGGCGTCTGAGCCAACTTCCATCTCCCGTACAGGTGTTCAATCCACGTGGCCGCGCGGTTCGCGACATCCCGGAGGTACAGCAACTGCTGGGCCTTCTTCTCGAATGCATCGATGCGCCGGATACAGCACATCCTTACGGCGTACAACAAGCAGCCAGCATGATCCGATCTGAGGCCAGGCGGTACTTGGATGCCTGGCGCAATGCCGCCCGAGCATTCAGGGCCACAAATCCCACACCGAACCACCCACATCGGCTCGCCGCATTTGTTTCAGCTTGGCAGTCCAGAACATCGCAAACGGCTGGAATGGCGGCTTGGCCCACCGAGTGGCCGCTGTTGGAGTTGTGCTTCAAGCTAGTCACTTGGATGCCATGGCTACATGATGATCCAGAGGGACAGGTCTACCTGGAGGCAGTAAGCCGATGCATTGCCCAGGCAGCGACGTTCTCGCCATATCGTTCCATGATCCTCCATGGTCAAGGGGCACACGATACACGGAGTGTACTGCGTGCGATCAACGACATCTTCGTTCCACTTGCGGAGTCGGACGTCGAAGTGGACGAAGAGATCATGCCAAGCGTCCCAAGGAACCGCCTCAATTTCATGACGATCCATCAAGCCAAAGGGCTAGAGTTCCCCTTGGTCATTGTGGACGTGGCGTCCGACTACCGGACGAACCATCCGAAGAACCGGTTTCGTCGCTTCCCCGAACAACCGTCAGCCGTCCAGAGGATGGAAGATGATCTTGCGCCGTATTGCGGGATCGGTGCACTGCGAGTGGCCAGGCCGGCACTGGAGCGGACATTTGATGATCTGGTTAGGCTGTATTACGTCGCGTATAGCCGTGCGCAATCGGTTCTTATGTTGGTTGGCATAGACCCCTGCCTTCAATATAGCACGAGCATCCGGCATGTCGGGCTGGGGTGGCGGTCTGATGGTACGTGGGCATGGAGAACACCGGTAATGGGTCAGCCTCCAGCCTTAGTGAACAATATCCCTCTTACCTTGATCTGATTTATGCCCACGCTGGAAAGAAAACGAGAACCGGAGATCGTACCGCAATACAGCCTGACGGGAGACCTGCTGTCATTCCTGAGATGCGGACTTCAGTATCGGTATCTCAACGGCAGCGCATTGCCGCCGTCACGGCCGGTCCAGTTATGGTTTGGCGAGTTCATCCACGGAGTCATGGAAGCCGCCTACCGTATTTGGCATGCTGGGACCCCGCCAGCATTCCCATGGCCTATGAACGTCACGCCGTTCGGTGGTCCATCACCGGCGGGTCGCTTGCCACACGACATTGGGACGATTGGCGAGACCGTTGAGGAGACACTGCACGCCTTGGGCAAGAACGCACGCAGTGGCGCTACGCGCGCTTCTGCATACCGGCGAGCCGAGCGCGCAGTCAACGAGCTTGCACCTCACCTGTTTCCACTGATCCAATCCGCCGAAGAAAAGGTCATCGGGACGCGTGATGTACCGCCTCTGCCTGCCGGAACGCCATGGCACCCCCGCTGCACGAGGTATGAACTCCACGGCATCATCGATGTGCTCACGAATGTGCAGCTCTCGGCAGTCCCAACCGGCAACGTTATCCGCGATGCTGTATACGCAGCGTGCCCTGGGCTTGCCGGTCAGTACGAGGTGATCGTGGACTACAAGGGCTCTCGCCGGCCGGCGACCAATCATCCATTCTGGGACCAGGCTGAATGGCAACTCCAGACCTATGCCTGGCTTAGGACTCGGCAGCCGCAGGCGATACCCGTCGCCGCGGGTGTTTTGATCTACATTAACGAACTGGCACCGGGAAACGAGGACTTGGTCAACCTACGGCGCGAGATTTCTCATGGACACACGGATGTGGCACCGAGTCCAGGAACGCCGGACGCCTATGTACTGAATACATGGCGCCCTGGTGCGACCATTCCAGCTTTTTCACTGGAATACCGGATGCGGCGGGCGATCCGGGTAGTTCCTTTCGATGCCGTGAGCCAAGCGAATGCAACAGCTCAATTCGACCAAGTCGTGGTGGACATTGAGCACTGCGTGGCTGACGAGAATGCCGCCGGGGATATCCTCGCGCACTGGCAGTCAGTTGGGGATGACGATACGTGCGTTGCGTGCGACTTCCGCCATTTCTGCCCTAGTCCGGCTCCGCATACAGGCCACCATACGATTGATGCACCCCCAGCACAGTGACGTCCCATCGTGCTGCCGTGACAACGACCTGGCGCAGTTTTCGCGGGGAACACGTCATGCGTCTATCCCCATATGAGGTTGCTCTTGGTTGCTGTCAGCGCTGTTCTCGCTGCGAGTTGTGCTGGATCTCCAACACCTTCCGCTAGCACTTCGAGCACTCGGCCTGTCGGGCGCGCCGAAACTGCCGTGCTAGCACCTGCTGGTGGCGTATTAGGTTCCGCGATCGAAGCGCGACGAGAGGTTGGCTCCAGCTCAACCTCAGGTGACGGTTCGCCAACCTTTACCTTCGTGAACAACCCGTGGCCCGTCGTCGTGTTCGGGCTCGGCTCGGGCCTGCTGCTGGTGCTCTGGCAGCGAGAACGACTCAGCCACAAAGATACACGCAAGGAATGTATGCTGGCAAAGCTCGCCGGGGAGCAAACTCCGCCTCGAAACGACGCGACAAACTCATTCCGATGATCCGCACTTGGCCTCCCAGCTGCGCATCGTTCACCCGGTGATCTGGCCCACTGACGTTCACCTCCGCTTGCGTCTCTACACCTTGCCGCTGCGTCGGTTATCTCACGCGAAGACGGCGCGAGCGGATGGAATCCACGAAGCTGTTCAAGTACGATGTAGCCTCGCCGTGCCCCATCGAGGATGAGCGACTGTGGCCCTTTACGACGGGATGGGCAGTGAATGGGTACATCGTCAAGCACGCGGTTTTCGGCATAGGGAAGGTCATCGAATGGCCCGACCTGTTGCGCCAGCCCTTTAAGGTGCGTTTCTACGAAACGGGCTCCAATAGAACAAAGGAGGTGCTATTTGACCGGTCGGCTCTAGGCCGACAGGTCGACCGGACCGTTCTGCCGCCGGGCAGTCGCTGTTGCGCTCGCCGAGGGCGCTGCGTCATTGTAGACATTCTCAAGTTCGCCTCGGATGGTCAGCCCGCCGAATATGAGGTCGAATTCGAGAACGACAACGGACTGCGCGCGACAGTGGCCGAGTCGGACTTGGAGCCTTCCGTGATATGTGAAGTGCGTGATCCCGCCCTGATGCTCGGCGGCCTACAGGCCGGCGGATATCCTATCTTCCGTGCGCGAGAGCAATTGGCCGACGCGATCTTCAAACTGCTTCGCGATGGTAATGGCCTACGGGCCTTGCTGTCCAGCCGGGTCGATCTCCGTCCGCACCAGGCGTACGTTGCAGGAGTCGTGCTGCTGGACCGCCGCCGGCGGTATCTGCTGGCGGACGAGGTCGGGCTGGGCAAAACGATTGAGGCCGGCATCGTGCTGGCCGATCTCCTCGCTCAGCAACCCGATGCCAGCGTTCTGGTCGTTTGCCCAGGAGCCCTCACGCAGCAGTGGTTGTGCGAGCTGTATTCGAAGTTCAGCCAGGGCTCCTTCGTCATGCCGGACTTGCGCGGAGGACAAACCGACTGGCCTGGCGTTTCGCGGGTCATCGTATCGATGACCCAGGCACTCGGCTCGGCCGCCGCGATCGCGAGTCGCCACTGGGACTTGGTGATCGTGGATGAAGCCCATCACTTGCTCGGGTCACCGCCGCTGTACCAATTGGCGATGGAGCTGTCCAGGCAGACCACCGGATTGTTAATGCTGAGCGCTCTCCCAGCCCAAGAGCGAGAGGAGGAGTTCCTGCGTCTGCTTGCGCTGCTGGAACCTGATCGCTATGAGAAGATGACCGCCGAGAAGTTTGCTGAGCTTTACCATGCACAACAGGAAGTTGGGCGAAAAATGCGGCTGGTTTCCCGCCGGTTGGAGGACCTCGCTGCTGGCGAGCGGACCGTCGTGGAGGTGATGGAGAAGGCACAGGGTCTTCTCGGACTTTCGGCACTTCAAGCCGATCCGACGTTGCGACGGGAACTGGATTCGCTCGCAAGCACCTCGGATGCAATCGACTTCGCAGGACGGTGCCAGCGTCTGCTGCATTACGTTGGGGACGCGTACCGTATCAATCGCCGCATCCTCCGAAACCGCAGGCATCGACTGGCGGAGGATGGCCAGATTGAGTCGATCCCGAGGCGACTGGAGGAACTGGATTACATCCCCGACCAACTAGAGATCGACGCAACGCAAGCCGTGCAGTCGCTGCTCTTCGCCGCCCGTTCAAAATCGATGCCTAATTACGTCCTTGTCCCGTTGGCGCGGGTGCTTTATCAGTCCCTCGCCCATCCGCCAGCGGCGCTGTCGGTCCTGCACCGCTTGGCTGCGGTCCTTCCGACGGCAGAGCCCTCGGTTCCCCTACTCGTATCGAGCAGCCACTTGATAGGGTACGACGAATGGGGCGAGTACCTGAATTCGCTTTTGCAGATGGCCCGGCCGTATTGTGACAATGAACTGATTGACGCAGCGGTGGTCGCGGTGGGCGCATGGGCATCTGACGCGAGCACATCAACACGCGCAAAGAGACTATTCGAGTTCCTTAAGCCTAAGGCTTCCGTCCGTGGAGCACCGCCGAAGATACTGCTGTTCGCCGGTTTCCCAGGCATTGCCGCTGACGTGGCGAACTGGCTACAGGCGGAATTCGGCGTGGACAGTGTTGCCAGCTTTCATCACGACCTTTCCCGTAAGGACAAGGAAACCAATGTCACCCGATTCCGGATTAACGCCCGCACGTGGATCTTGGTGTGCGACGAGACTGGCGGGGAGGGCAGAAACTTCCAATTTGCGTCGGAGATCGTCCATTTCGACACCCCCTGGTACGCCTCTCGGATCGAGCAGCGGATTGGCCGTCTAGACCGACTGGGCCGGGAAGCTGAGCTAAACCCGGAGGTGGTCTCTAACGTCCTGTACAACCGGTGGTCTCCTGAGGCGGGGTTGATCGCGTGCTATCGCGACGGCCTGGACGTATTCGCCCGGTCACTCAGTGGACTGGAATTCGCACTGCGAGATGTGGAGCGATCGCTGGCCGAGGCGGCGGTGAACGACGGAACTGCGGCCCTCGAGCGATTGGTCCCCCAGATCCAAGCCAAGGCTCGGGAGGAGCGGGCGCGGGACGATAGCGATGCCGTCTTCGACGCCGCATCATTCGAGCGAGTGGCTGCCGAGAAGTACTGGCGAGTGTCAGACTCATCCCAGACCGAGGCCGAACTGGAAGCCGCATTCGTTGAGTACTTCCGCATGATCGCCGGTAACGGCGCCGCGTACGCCTGTCCCGACGACGAAACCGCACGTGGTGTGTGGTTGTTGTCGCCTGCAGATGTGCGGCAAGTTCAATTACTGTTGGCTAATGATCCGCAAACAGGGGTGCCGCGTCGGCGCAAGGGCACATTTCGCCGAGCCTCCGCGAACGCACGACCTGATCTAAGCTTCTTCACCATCGGAGACGAGTTGTTCGACGCCGTGACGACGTCGATGGCGACCGAGGGGATCGGCCGGACGTATGCCGTCGAGTGCGCCGTTCCTGGCGTTCAGGCATGGGTCGGCTTTGAGGTCGTGGTCGCGTGTGCGCCTCAGGTGTCCGGTCTTGAAAAGCACTACATCGGGCTGGCGAACCGCGCTCGTCAAGTTATCCATCCGCGGCCGATTCATGTGTTTGTGGCCGCCGACGGCACGATTGCGGACGACGCCGCAAGCGAGGCGATACTGCAACTGCGTCGCTCACTGACCCGCGACAATAAGGGACGTACTTGGTGGAACTTGACGAAGGAGAAAGCTCAATTGTTGCACCGGGCGTTCCCCGCCGGCAAGTTCCACCAAACTGTCAGAGAGTCGCAACAAAGGGCTTGTGAGGTTGCGCGCCAGAGCTTTGGTCAGCGTCTCGCACGCGATCTGGATGACGAGGATCGGAGGATCAACGAGATGATCCGATTGGCCCGGCTAGAGGGTCCGTCCTCAGATGCCGAGGTTCAGGCGATGGAGGGTTACCGCAAGGCCATCCGTGATTGGCTAGTCTGCGTAGACGCTATAGGGTTCCTCTCCGTAAATGGAGGGCTAAAGACATGACGGCGGGAGAGGCGTTGAAGCAACTCGCCGACGCTTTCGCCGAGGGTAACCCGAGGGTCTACCTCGTCGATAAACCATCGCGGCGTGCTTCGCCCGTGGAATATGCCGCCTGGCGATTGGCTCACGCGTGGCGACAGTCACGTCGAACCGGCGACGGGCTGTCCGCCGACCACGCTGTCCTGTTGCGGCAAGTGACGCGGTGGGCGGGCGGAATTACGCTTCCGACAATCCCTCCGATGTTAGCGGAACTAGCAGACAAAGCGGGCCTGCGTAGCATCGGGAACGGCCGCATCGAAGCCGAGCCGTTTGTGCCCCAGTGGCTGGTCGAAGACGGTGATGTCATTGACAGCGCCGTAGGGATTGACGCTCCGCCCATTTCCCGCCGGCGAGATGAATGGATACCGGCAGAATACTACCTGCGAGGTTTACAGTACGACCGCTGGCAGTCGCCGGCCCAGAAGGAAGCAGCGTGGCTGGCGATGACGGCACCTAAGCGGTCAACCGCGCTGATCGTTCTTCCAACCGGCACCGGCAAGAGTCTGTGCTTCCAAGCCGTAGCACGCGCCAGCGGCGGACTGACGGTGGTGATTGTCCCAACGGTCGCCCTGGCGATCGACCAGTGGCGAGCGGCCGTTGAGGTGCTGCCTGCACTGGGGCCGCAGTACTTCGCGGCGGACGATCGTACCCACTCACCGGAGCGGGTGCTCGCAGAACTGAAGTCCGGCACCTGCCGAATGCTGTTCACGTCGCCCGAAGCGTGCGTCTCCGGTCGCCTTCGCGACTGTCTCGGGAAGGCGGCGGCGAATGGGCTTCTCACCAATCTTGTGATTGACGAAGCCCACCTCGTCGAAACTTGGGGGACGCACTTCCGTGTGGACTTTCAGTTTCTCTCCAGCCTCCGCCGTAACTGGCTCCAAAGCAAAGCGGCCGAGTTCCGTACGATCCTGTTGTCAGCGACGGTCTCCCCCGCTTCCCGGCGACTGCTCAGGCAACTATATGCTGACGAGGACACGACGGTTGGTAACGAGTGGCTGGAGTTCTCCAGCCAGCGAGTGCGGCCAGAGATGAAGTATTTCTTCCGTTGCTTCGACGGCCACGACGCCGATGCTAGGCGGCGCAACGCCATCTTCGACTGCGCATGGCATCTGCCTCGCCCGGCGATCTACTACACTACCGAGGTTGACGCGGCCGTGAACCTGTGCGACGCACTCCGTGAGAACGGGTTTCAGCGGGTCGAAGTGTTCACAGGTGACACGCCCGCTGCTGAACGTAGGACGCTCCTTGAGCGCTGGCGTCAGAAGGATGAAATTGATCTGATGGTTGCCACCAGCGCTTTCGGGCTCGGCGTTGACAAGCCGGATGTTCGCGCGGTCGTCCACGCCTGTCTGCCCGAGAACCTCAATCGGTACTATCAGGAAGTCGGGCGAGGAGGTCGAGACGGAGCCTCCTCCGTCTGCGTGCTTCTGCCAAGTGCTCACGACTTTGACGTTGCGACTGGGTTGCTGCCAACTATGCTGAAGCCCGATACATTGCAGGATCGGTGGGAAGCAATGTGGAGCGAGCGGCGGCCGGTCGAGCCTGAGCAGGAACACATCTGGAAGATAACCCCCCGAACACAGCGCATGGCATTAAGGGGCGAGCGGAGTGGAAAGCGGAACGCCGCATGGAACAAACGGCTACTGCTCCAACTTCTACGGGCGAAGAAGATCGAACTGATTGACGTTGAATATGATGAGGGAAGCGATGAGGAGGAAGGCGCGGAGTGGATCACTATACGAATTCTCGACTTCATGCCGGAGAGCAAGACCCTAGGTCAGAGCATTGCGAGCCAGCGAGACCAGGAGTTGGAAGAAGCGAGGGTGGGTCTGGGACAGATGCGGGAGTACCTGAAGGGCGAAACATGCATCAAGAAGATCCTGCGCCGAACGTACGGTTACGAAACCGTTGCCGTGTGCGGAGGTTGTCGTCACTGCCGCCGAAACGGCCGTGATCCCGACCTGTGCCCGCCACTGGCTGTCGATACGGATCTTGGGCTGGGGCAAGCTCGGCCACCTGTGCTGGAGGTAGTCGGCAACTGTCCTGATCCCTTAGGGCATGCCCAGGTGGAGTTTCGCGAAGTGCTCCGGCAGTGCATGCGAATCAAGAACACCCGTCGGTTCGTTGTTGATGGGCCGGTGAATGGCGATCTTGTAGCGACGGTGCTGGAATTGGCTGGGCAGTCCGCGCAGGCTGCCGCGGACGTCTACCGAGTGGACACGCTGAGGAGCGAAGTGCCGTTCCTGGTGCGACCAGACGAGAATGTGGCGGTGTTCCACATCGGCCGAACGAGCCAACGTGGGCTGGAGCTTGATCGGGGCCGGCGGGTGTCACATCTGTTCTGCGGGCCGTTCTACGTTGAGCCCACTGGTCGGCACTACCTCGTGTCAAAGAATGCTCGGTTGTTCACCGACTGGCGTCAGTGGATCCGAACTGGAGACGACTGATGTTTACCGACGAGTATGCGACGCCGACGCGACTGGAAGTGATGATCGATCTGCTCCGTGATCTGCGGAGTCAGCAGCGCACCGTGGACGCGGAGATGCTGTGCAACCTGCTTCAGCCGGATGGGCTGCCAAACCTGAACCCTCTCCGGGGTCAGTCCAAGAAGGTGCTGCAAGCCGCCAAGGAACTAGGCTTGGTGATCGACGACGGCAGGAAGGTCACACTGGCGGGGATCGAACGGTTGAGCCGGCGATCGACTCGGGACTGGGTACTCGAAGCATTCGACCAGAAGGTCCTCTCGGATACGCAGATCGAGCCGTATTTCGCCCTGTTCTACAGCTACATGCTGGTCCAACGCTCCAGCGATCGAGGTAGGACTCCGGATGAATGGGCCCGAGACTTCAACCGCGACGTATTCAAGGATCAGCCGATGCCCAATCCCTTCAACACGGACAAGATCAGTGGGATGCACCGGTGGATGCGGTGGGCCGGACTGGGATGGTACGACCCGAAGGAGACGTTCCTGTGCAATCCGTACGATCGCATTCGCCGTAACCTGCCGGCGGTATTCGGCGACAACAGTCGGTTGGACGACGAGGCATTCATTTCCGCGTTGGGGCGGGAGTGCCCAGAACTCGATTCCGGCAAGATCTTCAACCAGGTGTGCCCCGACCAGTCCAAACATCAACTGTCGGCCGGCAGTGCCCAGGCTCTAGTGGATCTGCACTTAGACGGCGTGATCACCCTACACACAGCCCTTGATGCTTCGGGCTGGAGCCTGGAGCAGGCTGAGCCAGTTGATCTCGAAGGGCCCCGTTTCCACGCGGTCGAACTGTCTAGGAGGACCTGACCGTGCCCGACAAGATGCTGACTCCCTGCTGGGATCCTTCGAACGTCCGCAGAGCCATTAGCAGCGCCGGAATCGCGCTACTGGCTGCCGATGATCGCCCGTATTTCCTGGCCACCCATGCCCCTATCACCCGGATCTGGGATGAGCGAGCCCACCGCCGGATTGACGAAGTCATGTTCTTTAAGAACGTCATGATGGCTACTGGCGAAGTCATGGCCGCGGTCCATGGCGCGCCGGGGACTGGCAAGTCACACTTGATCCATTGGCTCAAGTTACGAACGGATGACGCCTTGACCGAGGGCACGTTACAGGACGTGCGGACCGTGCTTATCCAACGGAGCACCGGGACACTCAAAGATGCATTGACGCAGATGCTCCAGCAACTTGGTGGTTCATTCGAACGCCATCTGGAACCGGTCCGCCAAGCGCTGGAGAAGATCAGCGATCATTCCGCTCGGGAGAAGTTGCTCTTGGCATTGAGCCTTGAAGTCGGCAGCCTTCGCCAGGATCGTGGCAAACCCCCACTGCCGCGGTCCCTTCGCGGGCTAGCCGAGGCTTGCCGCTCCGAAGGGTTTGGTCGATGGTTATGCCGCCCCGGCGGTGCAATCGATCTGAACATTCGGCGGTTGACCGAACCGGCCGGGCCAGACGGTGCGGCAGAGATGGCCGAGTTCACCGCAAAGGACCTTAATCCGCCGCCAGAGTACCGCGATTCGCGCCACATCGCCGAGGCCGTCCGCGCCTTGCTGGACGAGTTGGACGATGTCGAGGAACTACGCACCAAAGCGGCTGCCGAGATGAACGATGCGCTCCGACAC
>JBLNDH010000372.1:0-7790 GCA_050261455.1 Bacillota bacterium | reverse complement strand
TGCCAAGCCGAGATTCACGGGTCATCTACGGTTTGCCCTTCCGCTCGTTCACCACATCGCTGGACCGGCCGCTCGGCGTTGCCGTCCACGGTTGTCTGTGAGGCGGCAGGGGGCTGAGTCGTGGAGGCGATCGAAGTGGAAGAACGGGGGGCGTAGAGGGTGTATTTGCCGGTGTGGTGGAGGGGCATCCAGAATCGCTCGGCCACTTCCGAGGCGTGTCTGGCGACGGTGTTGGACTCATTGCGAAGAGTCGAGCAATGCCAGAGTAGCAATGCGGCGACGTGGGCGTCGCGCAGTTTTTGTTGGGCCTGATCCACATCGCCATCGGTAGGGAAGCCGACGGATTTCTGACCGGTGTGCAGGGCAATGTAGTAGCCGCGGATGCGGTCGTTGCTGGCGAAGGGGCCATGGAGGCCAAGTCTCTGCATTTTCTTGGCAACGTTGCGGAGATTTCTGGAAGCGCGTGGGGAATGTCGGGCGGCGCGGGCGAGGTGGACGCCTTGCGCCCCATAGGATGCGATGATGAGGATGGCCAGCGAGGTCTTGGCCAAGGCCAAGAGGGTTTGCTGGCGGGGCGTCCGGCCGGTGGGCCAGCGAGCGAAGAAGACCATCACCAGGCAGAGTAGGAAAGTGAGGGCAAGGGTGATGCCTTCAATATAGCGCGGGGCGAAGAAGACAAAAAGGAATCCAGAACAGTAGAGGAGCGTGGTCAGCAGGAGCCAAAGGGTTTTCCACCGCTGGCCGGGACGTTGGATCAAGCCCAGCGCGGCTAGTGGGGCGATGAGAATCGCCAGCAACGAGAGGTTCCAGGCAAAGGGACTATGGACATTCTGGACTATCTCGTCGGAATCGGCGGCGTGGCTGCGCGCTTTTCGCGAGGCGAACAGGCGGGAGGGGTCGTAGCTGTAGCTGGCGAACGTCCGGCACATCTCGTATGCGTTGCTGCCGATCCAGTGAAGTTGCCGGCGGAACAGCGACCGGCTTTGAAACGGGGACCAACCCCCGTGGTGGATGATGTCGGGAGTCTCCCAGTCGATGAGGTAGGGGCCTTCAGGGACGTAGAAGGGGCGGTAAACCCGGTAGGCCTTCGCTGGGGGGCCGATGATGAGGTGTGCCCCTTTCCCGGCCGAGCCGAAGGTGAGGTGGCCGTAGCGCCAGGAAATCGCGGCGACCCATGGTCCGGCAGTGAGAGTGAACCCGATCAGCGTGATGAGCATGCCCGCGAGGCTGCGGCGGAAGGCCGAGGCGACAGGGACAGGGGCATGGACTCCATCGCCATAACGCCACAGCATCCAGCCGCGGATGGCGAAGCTGAGGAGGATGTGGGCCAGGACGAAGGGGAAAGCATAGGCCTTGCCCAGATAAGCGACGCCGCCGACCAGGCCTGCAGCCAACGGCAGCCCGGGGCGGTGCAAGAGCCGGGGGTGAACGATGAACGCAAAGTAGAAAAGCAGAAGCGAAAAGAGGATGACATCAGGGGTGATCTGGCCGGAGGTGATGCGGACCGCGCCCAAGGCGATGACGATGCCGATGGCGAGCCTCCCGAAGCGGCCGACATGGAGGAAGCGGTCGAGGAATAGGCCAAAGGCAATGATGAAGACCGCGCCCCAGACGCAGAAGACGGCATGGGCTGCGTAAAGGCCATCCATGCCCAACGCCATCAGGGGAGCGATGCAGAAGGAGATCAGGGGACTCCAGTAATCGGAGATGACGTGGTAGAAGTCGCCATGCAGGATGAACGTTGCCCGGCGGATGTAACAGACCAGATCGGCGTGGATCTGCTCCCTCTGCCGGAAAGCGATGGGAATGGCAAAAAAGGCGTAAACAACCAGAGGGATGGCGTAGTTGAGCCAGGGATTCCGGGGAAGAGACTTGTCGAGGCGACCGCGGACGGTTGGTGGAGTATGGGGTTGAATCGTCGCACAGCAGCTCATGACATGCACCCGTTCATTCCCGCAGCGACACCGTACCACGGAGCCGGATACCGCGGGGACCGGCAAAATCCGCATAGGCCCGGAGAAGGCGTCAGCGGGTGCGGCTGTGCGGGCTGGAAGGTTGGGCGGCGGATTATCGGATGCAAAGATCGCGCTGGCGGAATCGTGGCGAGCTAAACTGAAGCAATAGCCTACCGATAATTGCGATGTGAGTGCGCAGGTATGCACGCAAACGGAGGCTGATCAGATGACCACCATGACGATGGAATGCCGGGAACGGCCGCCGGCGGCACCGGCGATGGAGGCGTGGCTTGGATCCCCGCTCTTGCCCTTGCAGCGGGAGGAAGTGCGGGCGGTGAGTCTGTCGAAGAACGACGTGACGTTTCAACTGATGCGGCCCCTATCGGTGGGGACACGCGAGGTGCTGGAAGTTGGCCTCGGCGACCAGCGACTGGTGGCCAGCATTCAGGTGAAGCGATGCCGACCCGCGGAACGAGGGGCTTGGGAAATCCGGGCGACGTTCTGCTAACCGTGCATCACCATTAGATTGACGGGACAAAACCGCCAGCCGAGGACGGCCCGGCTCGACTCGCGTTCGAGGATCGCTCGCCAGTCGAAGCGTAACGGCCCACCAGGGGGTCTGGCGGGGATGGGGACCGCTGGCTAGCGCTGGTTGCCGGCGTGTTTTCGCTGGTCCTGCGCACGGGAAGCCTCGTCAATCCGATGGCGGGACGGAATGCCTTGTTGGGCACGCTCTTCCTCGGTAATCGGGATGGCCGCATCGTCGGGCGGAATCGGCGTGCCCAGGCGGCGGGCGTAGACCTGGGTGAACTCGGCCCCGATGAAAAGAATCTGGGCGGAGTAGTAGACCCAAATCAGCAGAATTGCCAGGGAGCCGGCGGCGCCGTACACGGAAATCACCGAACTGCGGCCCAGGTACAGGCCGATCAGGGATTTGCCCAACGTGAACATCACGGACGTGAAAACGGCGCCGATCCAGACATCGGCCCAGCGAATCTTCACGTCGGGGATCCATTTGAAGATCGCGGCAAAGACCAGGGTAAAGACCGCCAGCGAACTGGTGAGGTTGATGATGCGCCACAGCACTTCGCCGCCGCCGGCAATGTGACGGCTGCCCGCCGCCAGGAGGGTGCTGATGACCAGGGACACCACCAGCAGAAAGGCCGTCCCCAACACCATGACGAATGAGAAGATCCGATCCTTCAGGATCTGCCACCAGAATCGCCCGGGCTTGGGTTTGACCTCCCAGATGGTGTTCATGGAATCCTGCAATTCCGCAAAGACGTTCGTGGCGCCGTAAATGAGGATGAGGATGCCCAGGACGGTTGCCAAGCCGCTGCCCGCGCCGGGGGTGGCGGCACTGGCCAGGAGCATTTCGACGGCTTGCGCGGCGGGCTTTCCCATCAGCTGCTCCAGTTGATCCGTGACCTCACGCTGTGCCGCCTGCCGAGTGAAGAGAAACCCGGCAATGGCAATGGCGATGATGAGGATGGGGGCGATCGAGAAGGCGGTGTAGAACGCCAACGACGCCGACAACCGTGATACTCGATCCTCGTTCCATTGGTAGAGAGTGTGTTTGGTGAGCGTCCAGAGGGTACCGATACGCATGCAGCAACTCCTGCCCGCGGCAACACTGCGCCAAGCCGATCCATCGCCACGGGGCCAAGCTTCAGGCTAACGCATGGAGAGTCGGGGTGAAACGCAAGTTTCACAGGCGATCGAACGCAGCCACCCGCACAACAGCAGTGGACAATCCCAGTAGTTGATCATGAGGCGGCTATGACCTCAGGAGGCGCGTATACAACGGGCATCTCGAGCAGCCGGATGAGCCGAACGGGAAGGATGTAAACGATGCGAAGTGTGTGGATTGCCGGTATCGGAGCGATAGTCGTTTGGGCGATGCTGACGGCCGGATGGGCCGGGCAACCGGAGGCCAAGCCGTCGTTGAAAGAGGCGATGGACCAGCTGAAAGTGCCCCCCGAGTGGATGGACGCGACGCCGGTGAATTGGGACACCAATCGGCCGTGGAAAGACGCCCGGCTGGAGATCCGCCGCCTGCTGGCAATCGATGAGGCGCATGCCCGGCAGGGGGTGAAGCTGACCTGGCTGTATGCGCAGAAGGGGGACATCGGCGATGGCCACGAGCTGCCGATGTACCTGTTCATGAGCGGGAACTACGCCTGGGCCATTCGCGAGTATCCGGGGTACCTGCAGAAGATACAGGAACATGGGCCCACGCATGCGTACCTGTGCTATGCGTCGTGCCTGGCGCATTTCGGTGAGTATGCCAAGGCGCTGGAACAGTTGGATCGGGCGATGAAGGATCTGCCCCCTAAGCCATGGGCCATATCCAGTATGGCAAACGTGCACAATGCGTACGGCGATCTGTATGTGCAGATGGGGCAGATCGACAAGGCCAAGCAGCACTATGCCGAGGCGATCCGCCTGTATCCCACGTCGGACCAGCCCTATGGGCGCCACTTGCTGCATCGCTACGCGGCCAAGGTGCAGACGAAACTCGACCTGCTGACAATGCAGGGATTGGAGATGGCCAAACTGCGCGATGGCGTCTATCTCGGCAAGTCGCTGGGGTATGGCGATACGAACATGGAAGTAACGGTGACGATCGCCGGCGGGAAGATCGCGGATATGCAGGTGAAGCACCAGGAGAAGATCGAACTGGGCGCCACCAGGATTATTCCGCGGCAGATCATCGCCCGGCAAAGCCTGAAGGTGGATGCGGTGACGGGGGCCACCGTCACCTCGCAGGCGATCGTCGATGGAACGTTCGAGGCGCTCAAGAAAGCGGGCCTGAAATAGCCATGCCAGGACGTCGTTGGTCGCTCGATGTTTTTCTTCCCGCGGCCGCCGGTTCCAGATCGAGTCGCTGGCAGAGGATGCTCAGGCGGCTGGGGCCAACATGGCGGGCTTCGCCGATCCGTCGAATCATCCAGGTACTCACCCTGGCTCTTTTCCTGTACCTGTTCTTCTACGTGGCCTGGCCGTATGCCGAGGATTTCTCGACCCAGGTCATCGCGCGGAAGCAGTGGCTGCCGCTGCAGGCGTTTCTATGGGCTGATCCGCTGGTGGGCTTGTCCACCGCCGTCGCTACTCGGCGATGGAATGTAGCGGTAGGGGGGATGCTGGGGATTCTTTTCATTTGTTTGTGGTGGCCACGCGGATTCTGTGGGTATCTGTGCCCGCTGGGCACGCTTATCGATGCCTTTGATTGGCTGATTGGTAAACGCGTTCGGCGATGGCGCGTGCGGCGACTCGGACCCTGGCGGCACCTGAGGTATTACGTGCTGACGGCGGTGCTGATCGCGGCGACGCTGGGCATACTCGTTTCGGGATACGTGTCGGCGATACCGGTGGTGACGCGAGGCTTGTTGTTCACCGCCGGCCGGGTGCAACTGGGCGTCATGAAGAATTGGTCGGTGGTGGGGGTGGCCGATGTCGGAATGTGCGTGTCGGTCGGATTATTCCTGGGAATCTTCCTGTTGGGGCTGTTCTCGCCGCGTTTTTGGTGCCGGTACGTATGCCCCAGCGGGGCGGTGTTCTCAATGGCGAACTGGCTGCGACTCAGCCGCCGCCAGGTGCACGACACATGCATTGAGTGCGGGAAATGTAAGGCGGCATGCCCCTTTGATGCCATCCGCGACGACTACTCGACGCGCGGACTGGACTGCACATTCTGCCAGACCTGTGGTGGCGTGTGTCCCGCGGGGGCGATTGGATTTGAAGCAGGGATAAGGCAGAACGAGAATGAACCCCGCAAAGCCGATTCCGCAGACATCGCGCAACCGCCCCTGTCGCGGCGGGGATTTGTCGTAGCGGCCATTGGCGGCGCCATTGCCGCGGGCACGACGCGCCACATCGTAGGCTCTCGCCAGCTTGTGCGCCCGCCGGGCAGTGTCCCCGAGGCGCAGTTCCTCGATCTGTGCATCCGCTGCGGAGAATGCTTCAAGGTATGTCCGGGGCCCGTCCTGCAACCGGCGGGGCTGGCGATGGGATTGGAAGCATTGTGGACGCCCATGGCCGTCCTGTCGCATGCGGGGTGCCATCAGGACTGCAACTTCTGCACCCAGGTCTGCCCAACGGGAGCTATCCAACCCCTGTCCATCGAAGAGAAACGCAAGACGAAAATGGGTCTGGCCGTCATCGACACGGCGGCATGCCTCCCCCATCGGGGCGAGCGCGATTGTCAGTTGTGTTACCAAGAGTGCGAGGCGGCCGGGTATCACGCCATCCAGATGCGGACGATTCAACTGAAAGTGGGCGAAGTGCCTGCCGGAGTTGCTTCACAGTTGGAATTGGAGGAAATGGCACGAATCGAGGCGCCATTTGTGGATGCCGCCAAGTGCGTGGGATGTGGCTTGTGCGAGTATCGATGTCACACAGCCCTGGTGAAACAGCAAACGCTGCTGCCGAAACGGGCGATTGTGGTGGAAGCCGTAGAACGGCCACCGGCATCCAATGCTCTTTCCCACCGCTCATCCACGCCGGCGGCAGAGCGCAGCGCCGCCCCGGCTTTTGCCGTTCCAAACGGTTGAATCCCGAGCATCAAGAGCCTTTGCGGAGCGTGTGGAAGGGGGCCATCGACTTTGAGGCAAGGCCCCGAGCGGCTATGCTGTGCACCCTGCGGCGCGGGCTGGAGCCCGGTTGTGTGGGGCGATGACCGCGCGGTGGGCTTTTACTAGGGTGAGTTACATGCGGCAGGAATGGGCCAAGAGGCAATCGATGAAGTCCAGGAAGCAATCGATGATGTGTGCTGTGCTTGAGGCATTGGAGCAGCGACAATTGATGGCCATGGGGGATATGACGGCCGCGAATGTCTTCGGATCGTGGGATGCGCAAGACGCCGGCACGTCGGTTGCCATGGACCGCGCGGGGAATTCCTACGTAACGGGGTATTTCTACGGCTCCATCGACATGGATCCGAGCAAGAAGGGGGTTTATCTCCTGAAAGGCGATGCCAAACCGGCGGGATTCATCGCCAAGTATTCCCCCACTGGAAAACTGGTCTGGGCCAAGCGCATGGCGGGCAAGGGAGGGGTCATGCCCATGCAGGTGAAGGTGGGTCCCACCGGCGATGTGTTCCTCGCCGGCACGTACGACGGCCCATTCGGGTTCCAGTCGAAAGGTCGCGGCCTGATCCTGGCCGACACCAACGGCGGCACTGATGTCTTCATCATCCGCCTGCGAGGCGATGGAAGCCTGAGTTGGGCAGGCAACGTGGGTGGCGATGACGATGATTCGTACTACGGCATGGATGCCGGCGCCGATGGCGATGTGTATCTTGCGGGCGCGTTCCGGCTCGAGGGTGATCTGGACCCCAGCCGTGGCGTTTACCCGATGGTGACCCAGGGTGTGGACGATACCTACGTCTTGCGAGTGAATGGAACGACCGGAAAATTGACTTGGGCGAAAGTCTACGGCGAGGACAGCACCAGTCAGCCGGTCAGCGGTCTGGCCGCCGATGGGCATGGCGGCGTGTATGTGACCGGGCAGTACTTCCGCACCGTCGGATTCGATCGCGAGAACTCGGCGTTCACCATGGAAGGCATCGGCGGACAGGACATCTACCTGGGACATCTGGTCAGCAACGGCGGAAAAACCCAATCCGGTGCGTCGTGGGATTGGCTTATGCCGATCGGCGGCGAGGAAGATGAAGTGGCCGGCGGAATCGCTCTGGGGCCGACCGGTGACGTGTATCTCACCGGATCCTTCGGCGCCACCACCGAATTCCAGCCCGGCGTTGCCTCCTCGGCGCTGACCAGCCTGGGAGAACTCGATGCCTTCGTCGCTCGCTACAGCAGCAAGGGCAAGCTGGCC
>JBLNDH010000371.1:0-8521 GCA_050261455.1 Bacillota bacterium | reverse complement strand
GAACGCCTACACCACCCTCAACTCCGCACAGCGAGCCTTCGCCACACCGTAGCCCAGCCATCTTCCCCGTGCGCGACCGTGCCATGGGCTCACCCGCCCATACAGCTCCATCAGTGCTCTTCCCCTTTGCCCGGCCCTCCCCCATCACTGCAACCTATCTGTGTCCCGCTGCACCCCATCCGTGGCAGAAGAATGTAGCACGGGCATCTTGCCCGTGCGCGACCGTGGCATGGGCGGCTCGCCCATGCAGTTCCAGCAGTGCTTCTCACCTTTGCCCAGCTCTCCGCGATCACAAATAACCATCTGTGCCCCATCTGTGGCAACACACAAACGTAGCATGGGGCATCTCGCCCATGCGCGTTCTATCCGCCTTTCTCCGTAGTCCCTTCGTGAAGATTCGTGGGCTTCTCTTCCGCAATTTCGGTTGCGGCCCAATCTGCGCTAGGCTCGTCTATGCCAAAGAAAAACGTAGCCCAGGCACTCGCCCGTGCTACGTTCTATCCGCGTTCATCCGCGCCAATCCCCGGCTCAAACCATTCACAATCACGGCATCTTCAGATCTTCCGCCAGCGATTGGGCACTCAGCTCGCTCCCGGTCGCATAGCGGACGAAGGCATCCCACCGCAGCGTGCGGCCGGGTGCAAAGACCCGCGCCTTGAGAAACTCGCCCACTTCCTTGTGACCATTGTAGAGCGCCGTCTTAGGGTCGGCCTTGAGCACTTCCCTCGCAATCGCACGATGAAGTTGCGAAGCGAACATTTCGCCCATGATGTAGTTGTGGTAGTAAGCCGGGCTGCTGACGATGTGGATCTTGGCAGCATAGTCCGGTGCATTGCGGCCCTCGGGACGATGCACCAACTGATACTTCTCCACCAGATCCCACCAGAGCTTGTTCAGGTCCTGATCCGGATTCTCGTACATCGCCCGTTCAAAACGGGACATCACCTGCGACCACGCGGCGAAGACCAGCAGGTGGTTTCGCTCCATGGACGCCCCGGCCCGGGCGACGGCCTGCGGATCGGACACCGGCAGCCCCACCGCTTGAATCCAGTTGGCATGCTTGGAGAAGCGTTCCAGCATCTCGGCAATCCCCTCGGTCGTGAGAATGTGTGCCGCCGATCGCACGACATAGGGCATGCTCTTGGGAATATACGGCGCCGCATAGACCGAATGCCCCAGCTCATGCAGCATCGTCCCCATCCAGTACTCGTCCGGCACAATGTTGGCCAGCACACGCACATCGCCCTCCCAATCCAGATCCCAGCAACTGGCATGGGGGTTCTTGCCGGGCTTCTCGAAAAGATCGCTGCGGGCCAGCACATGATCGACGGGCAGCCCAATCCCCGCGTAGAACTCGCGGGCAATCTTCACGATGTCCGCCTGGGCATACAGGCCGTCAAAGTCCACGGGATAGATAATCGGCGATTCCTGGAAGAACAGGTCCTGGTAATGCCACGGCCGAAGCTCCGCGGGAGTGATCCCGCAATTCGCTGCCAGCTTGGCATCAATCTCCCGCTTGGCCGCCTGGAACGGCTCACGCGTCAGCTCATACAGCTCATCGAACAGCTTGAAGACCTGCTCTTTGCTCTGCTCGTTGAGCTGAAGCTGCATGTCATAGTAATCGCTGAAACCCAGCTTCCTCGCCGCCTGGTTGCGCAGGTTGACCAGTTGCTTCAGATCCTGCTCCACCACGGGGCCGACCGCCTTGCTGGCTTCCCACACCCGCTTGCGATACGCCGAATCCTTCGAAGTCTTCAAAACCTTGGTCACTGCGCTCTGGGAGAGCTCCTGGCCATCCACTTTGGCGCGATAGACGTTAAACGCCTTCTCGGCATCGCTGGCCTTGGCGGTAATCTGTTCCAGCAGCTTCGGATCGAGCTGCTTCTCAAGGTATTGAAGGTAGAGCAAATCAATCTGCCGGGCCACCAACGCGTCGGCCTTGGCAGATCCATTGTGCAAAGCCTCACGGATCGCCCGGAGCTCGGCAAAACGCGCCGAATTGGACAAGGCGGCGTCAAGCTCGTTCTGCGCCTTCTCCTTCGCTTCGTAATCCGCATCCTTGCCGGAAATATTGGCATCCCACGCCGTACGAACCGCCGCCATTTCCAGCGGACGAATCCTGGCTTCGTGTTCGGCGATGAACCGGCGCGCCTTGGCCAAGGGATCTGGTTCCTGTGCGGCAACTCGCAAAGGCGACAAGAGGCCAATGACCATCAGAATGAGAACGCCAATGAGAATGGGTTGATGTGCAAGGATCATAGCAAATCGAAGGATACCGGCGATTCATCAACATGAAAATACGCCCGCCCCACATTGGCAACCGATATCACAGTCCTCCGAAGTGGTTTCACAGCCAAATAAATCCTCCGAAAACCGAAAGTGTTCGACCGCATCCAAGCCCAGGGATTTATCCCTGGGACCCTCCGTGTCACCACTTTCGCTTAGACTCATTTACTGATCTTCGCGCCATTGGTGCCGGGTAGTGCCTGAAAGGGGTGGGGGCAGATCATTCTTGTCTGCCACGGCTGGGCGACTGGGGGCATTCTTGCCCCCCGAGCCCAGCCGATCCCGCTAAGCCTGCACTGATGCCTGCGGAATGAAGCTCAGTAGCCTGTCTTCTTCGCGTTGCCTTCGCGGCTTCGAGCCTTCGCGAACTCTGCAGCCAAGAACCGATCCTTTGCAGTAGGACTACTCATTTTCTGACTCTCTATAGTTCTCCTGCCCCTCGCTCTTTCACGCCGGGCTCAGAGCCTAGCGCAGACCCAGGTTTTCCCCTCCCAACGGTTGAGCCAACAGAACTAAAGGCCCCCACAACTGATATAGAGTCTCATCTTCTCCCCTCGCAATCATCGCCGGCATTCGGTATCTTCCGCAAAGCAGCAGTACGGATTCCATTTCGCGAGGAAACGTCAAGTATGGCCACACTCGATTATCGTACGCCACAGACTGTTCAGCCCGGCCACACGTTTCTGGGCCACCCGATCGGGCTTTTCCTGCTCTTCCTGGTCGAGATGTGGGAACGCTTCAGCTACTACGGCATGCGGGCGCTATTGGTCCTCTATCTGGTCAGCCCGACCTCCGGCATGCACAATCCCCCCGCCGGAGTCGCCCCAGGCTTCAACCCCGGCCGCGGCTGGACCGACGCCTCCGCCAGTACCCTCTACGGCTGGTACACGGGCTTGGCGTATCTCCTGCCCATCTTCGGCGGCATCATCGCCGATAAACTCATCGGCACCCATCGTTCCATGATCGTCGGCGCCCTGTTGATCTCTCTGGGACATGTCACCCTGGCCATTTCCGGCATGGGATCGCTCGGGCAAAACGATTTGGGCATGTCCATCTTTATCATGGGCCTGGCGTTGATCGTGCTCGGCACCGGCCATTTCAAACCCACGGTCTCGGTCATGGTCGGCCAGCTCTATGCTCCCGAAGACCCCCGCCGCGAAGGCGCCTTCTCCATCTTCTACATGGGCATCAACCTCGGCGCTTTCCTCTGTGCTTTCGTCTGCGGCACCCTCGGCGAACGCGTCGGCTGGCACTGGGGCTTCGGCGCCGCGGCCGTCGGTATGCTCGCCGGGCTCTTGCTTTACAGCATCGGCCGCCCCAAGTTCCTCGCAGGCATCGGCGAACCACCAGCCGGCATGCCCAATATCGCCCCCTACTTCATCCTCGCCAGCATCGTCCTCTCAGCCGCCTTCGCGTTCCTCTACCATTGGCAGGCGTTCTCATCCCTCGGCAAGCTCATGCAGACCGCGGCGACCAGCAAATTCTCCGTCGGCCAGCTCGCTGTTGGTGCCATCTCCATGGCTGTGATCGCTTTGGCCGTCTGGTTTGTCATCATCCAGCAGCCCGGAGATCGTGGCCCGGTCACCGCAATCTTCCTCTTCATGTTCTTCAACGTCTTCTTCTGGATCGCCTTCGAGCAGGCCGGCTCTTCCATCAACCTCTTCACCGATCGCTTCACCCAACGGCAACTGGGCTCTTGGACCGTCCCCACCACCTGGTTCCAATCCGCCAACCCCTTGATGATCATCACCCTCGCCCCCATTTTCGGCGCCACCTGGGTCGGGCTGGCTCGCCGCAATCTCAACCCCTCGCAGCCCGCCAAAATCGCCCTGGGCCTGATTTTCCTGGGCATCGGCTATCTCTTCATCACCTGGGGCGCGATCTCTACCAAAGCCGGCGTGCCCGGCGTCACCTCCGCCGCCAAGGCCTCCATGCTCTTCATCCTCGCCACCTACCTCTTCCACACCATGGGCGAGCTCTGCCTTTCCCCCACCGGCCTCTCCTTCGTCACCCGCGTCGCCCCGGTTCGCTTCGTCTCCCTGCTGATGGGCATCTGGTTCATCTCCAGCTTTATCGCCAACCTCTGCGGCGGCCTCATCGCCGCCAGAGTCGAAGCCATCGAGAAAGGTGAAGTGTCACTCCCTTGGCATATCGGCGGCCAAGCCGACTTCTTCATGCTCTTCGTCGTCAGCTCCCTCGGCGCCGGCTTCCTTGTCCTCATCTTCACCCCCCTGCTCAAGCGCCTGATCGCCGGACGAGAATGAACACAATGCAGGAATCCCCCCGGCTTCTCGATTCGCAGGGAGCTTTCATCTGCCAGTCGAGCCGGGCCGTCCCCGGCCCGACTCCCTCCCTTTGCCGCTTCGCGGTGGCCCAAAGGGCCCAGTCGTATCCGCCTCTTCCCAACCCCATCCATCCACCTGAACTCCGCCGTCGCCCGCACTACCGGCTGCCGATGATCAACGCCGCCCCCACCACCATCACAACAGACCCAACGAGCCTCTGAAAAATGTGCCGTTCCTGGAAATACCGATACCCCAGGATCACGCTGATGATCGATGACGTCTGGAACAACGCCAGCGCATATCCGACGTGTAATACCTGGAACGACACGAGCGTACAGAGTTGCATCACGCCCGTCGTCACAAACAACATCAGGTATTCCCACCGGCTCGCTCTGAAGACATCCACCTCATGCCTCAACTCCCGGCCCTTCAACGCCACCATGGCAGCGAGTGCAACTCCAAAGCCCAGCACCGCCCAAAACACAAACGTGATCATCGGCGAGGAAACCCGCAACGCCATCTTCAAAAACACCGCCTCGATCGCCGACAAAACCAACGCAGCCAGCCGATACTGAACACCCCTGTCGCTGAACAATCGAAGAAACGTACTTCGATTCCCCCCCGCCGCGTTTCCATCGACCAGGAAGTAGCTGCCGCCAACGATCAACGCCATGCCCGCCAGTCCCCCCATCCCGGGTATCTCGTGCAGCAGAATCATCCCCGGAATCAGACTCACCACGGCCTTGTACGCATTGATCGGCCCAAGAACGGACAGGTCGGACAACTGCACGGCCTTCACAATCAAAGCATTCCCTGCCACCGCCAGAATCGCACAAATCGCGATGTTGACCCAGAACTCGCCCGACAGGCTCCGCGAATAAACCAGGCAGGCCGGTAGGCACACCACGGAGAGCAGCCCATGCGTCGCGCCAATAATGAACAGCGGATCCGCCGTTTTACGCGTCAGCGCCTTCTGAAACACGTTCGAAAACGGGTTGGAAACAATCCGGAGCAGAACAACAAGCCACATCATCGTAATTCTCTGCCATGCCAGTGCCCCTACATGATACAGTTGAACAGGTACCCGACCACCATGATGCCCCCAGCCACGACACTGATAAAAGCCGCAATCAGCCGGCCCCTGCCGGTTATCTCCGCCTCGCCGGGAAACCTCGGCGACTGTCACCCCTCAACTCTTCCAAGGAAAAACGACAAGAGCAGCAGCGTCAAGACCAATGTCGTGATGAGCGCGAATGCCAGATCGTCCTCATACAAGAACGCAAGGATGGACACGGCAACGCGCATCACCGGCGTCGCGATGAGCACGAGCAGGCCCAATACCACGATGGCCTGCCCTCGCACCTCCCGGACGCCCCGTATCACGCCGCCAATCGTGTGCGGGAATGCCGCCCCAGGCTTGGTCAGATGCACAAGCCGCTCCGGTGAGCTGGCATAGTCGGGATGATGCACGAAGCTGATCATCGTCCCCACAAGGACGATAACAAAGCTGGCGGTAACCCCGATCCGCAGCAGGCCGCTGATGACCAGTTCGACCTTGCGGACGGGATGATCTTCACTCACGGCCAGCGGGGGTTTCCTGTCCATGGCTCAGCGAATCCCTTTCAACAGCATCTCAACCGACACCCACAGCAACACTGCGATGAAGACCCTGCGAATAACGCGCCCCTGAAGCCGTCCCAGCAGATACGACCCCGCCGTAGCGCCAACCAATACCCCCGCCGCTACCGGCGCGGCAACAAACGGGTCGATGTCGCCACGCGCAAAATACACCCCGGCGCTGGCCGCCGCCGTAACCCCAATCATGAAATTGCTCGTCGCGGTCGAAACCTTGATCGGCAGACGCATCGCCAGGTCCATCGCCGGCACCTTCAGGGCACCCGAACCGATCCCCAAAAGACCACTCACCATCCCGGCAATGTACATCAACCCCAACCCCAACGTCGTGTGAGACACCCGATACACAATCTCCCGCCCAAGGGCATCGTCATGATAGCTGCTGTGCAGCCGCAGACGATCGGCCAACCAATCGCCCTCGCCATCACCAACCTCGGCGCGATCGCGATTGCGGAACATCGCCACCGCAGAATAGCCCATCACCACCCCGAAGATGATGTAAAGCCATCGTCCTCCAAGAATGCCCGCCAGGTACGCACCCGTCAGTGCGCCCGTCGTGGTACCGATCTCCAGGAGCATCGCCACGCGCAGATTCGTCATCCGTTCCCGGACATACGCCGCCGCCGCGCCGCTGGATGTCGCAATGACCGAGACGATCGAGGCCCCAATGGCATAACGAATGTCGATCCCCAGCAGCAACGTCAGCGCCGGAATGACAATAATGCCCCCACCCAGCCCCAGCAGCGACCCCAAGACACCCGCCGCGATGGATACCCCGAACGCGACCAGTGTAAAGACCAGCGGTGTCATGGCCCCACCTTAGGCCCCCACGCCCCGGCCCGCAACGCTCGATTCCGCCCACGAAATCGCCATTCCCCATCGCTTCCCCCGCGATTTTCCCCCCGCCCGAATCTCTCTCCTCCCCCCATCTCTCCGCCCCCTCGCCCGGTACCCCGAGAGAGAGTCGGGGTAAGACCGGTGGGGCAGACATTCCTGTCTGCCCTCTTTCCCCTCTTCCCCCTCTTTCTCCCTCGCCCGGTACTCCGGGAGAGGGTTGGAGTGAGGGTTCGGCGCAACAGATGCACCCCAACCAAACCTGCCACCAGACTGTTTCCACTCCTAAAGCCCACGGCGCCGCCGTGGGGAACTCAAGAGATTCATCCCTGGGTCCCCCGTGTCGCCCCCCATCCCGCAATTTGTTTAGCCGCATCAGCAAGATAGTCGCAAAACAAGAACACTCAGCCCAATAAGTTGCAACCCCGCAACTTTTCACCGGCTCATCCACCAGTTTAGATCCCTCTGACCTCTTTTCATTGTCACGTCTCTAGCATAGACGAGCTTCAGATCCGGCCGCTCCAAGGTCACCGTAGCCGCCTCTGCGGTCGATCCGTCGACCGCCCGCAGCACGATCCTATCGTCCCGAGCCCCAATCGTGAGCTCGTCTCCATCGCCCTCGAAGGTCACTTGTCGTCCCGCCGCCCTGACCTGCCTGCCATCCATCCGGAATTGCAGCGACTCCATCTCCAGTGGGCCCTTGTCCTCGCCCCTGCGCACGCTCTCGCCCACCTCCAGGATCATCCGCTCGGGTGCCTCGGCCGAATACAGCCGCAGCACGCTATCCTTGGCATCGATCACCAGCTTTCGGGCCTCCGACAAACCTGGAATCTCCACGTCTACCGGCTGTGTAGCAGGCCGCAGCGCCGCCTTCTCGATCAACAGAAGATTCCGCCCTCGGTACTCGGTCACCTTCCCCCACACCCGGAAGACCAGCGGCCCGTCGCGTTCAACCCTCCACTCCCATCCCGCAACCGCATCTTCCATCGCCTGCGAGCTGAGGTTGGGCACGATCCGCATCGGCGGCAGCCGCTTCGCCCCAGCCTCTTCGATGAACTGAAACTCCGCAGACCCATCGGCCATCCGCACCAAGTGCCCCAGCCGTCCCATGCAATAGGTGCCATCGCGAAGCGGAGCTTCGCTCCTTGCAGGCCCCGGCCCCGCCTTTTCCCGAACCACAATGCGATCATTGGCAACGACGAAAACATCGTCGCACCTTCCCTCCAGCAGTTCCCTCAGATCCAGTTCGATGGCCTTCTCTTCATTCCCGTTTCGGCGTGTCAATGTAACCAAACCATCGCCGGTCATCCCGCGAGTGCTCACCAGGATCTGCTTCAACGTCAGCGACTGGTCCGGGCGAAGCGTTCGCGTAACGGACGATTGACCCTTGCCACTGATGAACACCTGCCCTCCAGCAGGCTGGGTCGATGGTCCTGCCAGAGACCTGATCTGACACTTGGCCGGCAGGTCCGCCGGCACTC
>JBLNDH010000370.1:0-13272 GCA_050261455.1 Bacillota bacterium | reverse complement strand
AGGACGAACAGAGCGGCCGCTATCGCCCAGCCATCGCGCCAATGCCCGGGGTGCACGCACACGGCGAGCTTGACCAGGGACGCGAGCAGGAGCGAGAGAGCCAACAGGCCCAACGCGAAATAGAACTTCCGCATGAGCGACCTGCAGCCCGGACCGGCGACGCCCAACACGCCGGTGATGAATGAGTACGAAGAGAACGCGTATGCCATGTCGGGAGGTCAACGCCTCTACACTGCGTTCACCCGACCAAGTCCACCACCCCGTGCAAGCTGAACGAAGCTATTGCGGTAGTCATGGGTCAGGGCTCTGCGCAATCTCGCGATATCTGAGCCATAATGAGTCCGGTTGATCCCGCGAGGATTGGAGGCGATCGGTTATACGGCCCTGCGACTCTGCGAGCGCAACTCCTGAAGTGCTCGGAAGCGCTCGAACATCGGTGCAACGCCGCGTATACTGAACATTGGCGCGACGCCGCGTATAATTTATGGCTTTCTACTCGGAGAGTGTGAAAGGAAGGCTCCAATGCCCACTACGACCGCAACGAAACTGCCTGCCATCCTGACCAAATACGAGCAGCCTCTGTTGGACGACTGGCTCGGGAAAATGGTCGCCACCAGCACCCGCCGTGACGATCTCATGAAGGAAGGCGAGCTGCGTCAGCAGGCTCGCGATTTTGTGCGCATGCTGCGTGAGGCATCTCAGGTCGACGGCACGTTGGACACCAATGGCCCGCAGTGGAGTGGCCTGCGCGAGCTCTTGACCACCATCTCCCGCTCGCGGGCAACGCAGGGCTTCACGCCCTCACAAACAGCCTCGTTTGTCTTCTCGTTCAAAGAGCCACTGTTCATCCGCCTTCGCGAAGAGTTCGGCAAGGACCCGCAGGCGCTGGCCAACGAGACTTGGATCGCCACGCTCCTCCTGGACCGGCTCGGGCTTTATACGACCGAGGTCTTCCAGAAGATGCGTGAAGAGGTGATTGTCCGCCAGCAGCAGGACATGCTGGAATTGTCCACTCCGGTGGTTAAGCTCTGGGAAGGCATCTTGGCCCTGCCGCTCATCGGCACTCTCGACAGCGCGCGCACACAGGTGGTGATGGAATCACTGCTGCAGCGTATCGTGGATACAGGTGCTGGCGTGGCCATCATCGACATCACCGGCGTGCCCACAGTGGACACCTTGGTGGCTCAGCACCTGCTGAAGACCGTTACGGCAGCCCGGCTGATGGGAGCTGACTGCATTATCAGCGGTATTCGCCCCCAGATTGCTCAAACAATCGTTCACCTGGGTGTGAATCTCACGGAAGTAACGACCAAGGCCAGCTTGGCCGATGCTTTTGCTCTGGCCCTTAAACGCACTGGCCAACGCATTGAGCGAGGCGACACTGTCGCCCGCAACGGCGCGGAGCAGCCGATGACGATGCTCGGCATCCGTCCTCGCGAAGGGACAAGCCATGAGCGGCGCGAGCGGGCGTACGAATAACATCAGGGAGGCCCAGTTATGGATCGCATTCCTATTCTGCGCATGGGCGAGTTTCTCCTGGTCACTATCCAAGTGGACATGCACGATCGGCTCGCCATGGTGCTCCAGGACGACCTGACCACCAAGATTGCCGAGACCAGCGCTAAGGGCGTGCTCATCGATATCTCTTCCCTGGAGATGGCCGACTCCTTCATCGGTCGCATGCTGGCCAACATCTCCTCAATGTCGCGTGTACTGGACGCCGAAACCGTCGTGGTGGGCATGCGCCCGGCCGTGGCGATCACCTTGGTGGAGCTGGGGCTGTCGCTTCCGGGCGTGCGTACGGCCTTGAACGTGGAAAAGGGCATGGAACTCCTGCGAGGCTCGCTGGCGGCTGCCGGATATGATCGCGAGGAGTCGATCGATGGACACGCTCAAGGCTGATGCGATGGAGATTCTCAAGACTGACACGCTGATGATGCGCAACGACGCCGACATCGTGGCGGTGCGCCATGCCGTCCGCCAGTGGGCCCAGGAGTTGCGGTTTTCATTGGTGGACCAGACCAAGATGGTGACGGCGGCGAGTGAGCTGGCCCGCAACACGGTCACCTACGGCGGCGGAGGCACTGTCCATTTCGAGGCCATGCAGAACGGCATGCGGCGGGGTCTTCGCCTTGTCTTCGAGGACCATGGCCCCGGAATTCCGGACGTGGACTTAGCCATGAAGGATGGTTACACGACAGGGCAGGGCCTAGGATTAGGGTTGGGAGGAGCCAAACGGCTCGTGAACGAATTTCATATTGCTTCCCGGCCCGGCGAAGGCACGCGGGTCATGATTACGAGGTGGAAGTGACCGTATACGCCGTCACTCAGTCGCGGACAATCCAAGTGGCCGATCTCTCGCTTGTAGGCGCAGCACGCCGGGCAGCGACCGATCTGGCTAACGATCTGGGGTTTACCGAGACAAAACAAGGAAACCTGGCGATCGTGGTGACGGAGGCCGCGACCAACCTCGTGCAGCATGCCGGGGGCGGGCAGGTGATCATGCAAGGCCTACGAATCGAAGGTGCAGACTGGATTGAGGTCATCGCCATCGACAAGGGACCGGGCATGGCCGATGTCAACCGATGTCTCCAGGATGGCTACTCCACTGCCGGCACACGCGGACAAGGGTTGGGTGCCATCGTCCGCCTCTCGGACCTTTTCGACGTCTATTCGATACCTCGGATCGGGACTGCTCTGGTTGCGCGCATCTGCTCCAAGCCGGTCGCCCCCGGTTTCCACACTGCGGCAGGCGATTCTAGCCCCCTACTGGCCGGTGCTGTCAATGTGCCCAAGCCCGGCGAGCACGAATCAGGCGATTCCTGGGCCGTCTGCCACCAGCCCGATCGCTCCCTGGTGATGATGGTGGATGGGCTGGGTCACGGACCGCTCGCCTCCGAAGCCGCATTGGAGGCTCGGCGCGTGTTTTTGGAGAATGTCTCCGCCGACCTGCTGGACATTCTCGATCGTGCCCATTCGGCACTGCACAAGACACGTGGAGCTGCAATGGCGGTTGCCGAGGTCCGCATTGACCAGCGTCTGGTCCGCTTTGCTGGGGTCGGCAACATCGCGGGCACGATCTGGTCGGCCGGCAACGTCCGCAGCATGGTCTCTTACAATGGCATCATCGGCCACGAGGTTCGCAAGCTCCGAGATTTCGCCTATCCCTTCCCGCAGGGCTCGCTACTGATGATGTACTCCGATGGCTTGAACTCCCATTGCAACTTCGATGCGTTTCCGGGTCTGGCCGCCCGGCACCCGACGCTCGTTGCAGCCATGTTCTACCGTGACTGCGCCCGCGGACGAGATGATGCCAGCATTTTTGTGACTCGCGAGCCTTGAGACCCGAACGCTGCCATTCGGGCGTTCGTAGTGTCATTCGTAGTGTCATATGAATATACCTCTCCTCCGCCGATGAGATTACAATGCGATCGGAATCAGCCTTAAGGAGTCGAGTGCAGTCGTCGGGAGTGGCCATGAGCCGTTCTTCTGATAGCACAGCAATCCTCACCATCGAGCTTCGCTTTGAGCACGATCTGGTGCTTGCCCGCCAGCGTGCCAGGCAACTCGCGGGACTCCTGGGTTTCGACGCCCAAGACCAGACCCGCATCGCCACGGCCGTCTCCGAGATCGCCCGCAATGCCTATAAGTACGCCGGGGGTGGCAAGGTGCAGTTTCTGGTCCAATCCAGCTCGCCTGGCGTTTTGCTCATCCGTGTCCAGGATTCCGGCCCCGGCATCTCCAACGTTCAGGCGATCCTGGACGGTCAGTATCGCTCCCGCACTGGAATGGGTCTGGGGATCATCGGGGCTAAGCGGCTGATGGATCAATTTGAAGTCGAATCGGCCCCCCGTAAGGGCACGACGGTGCTCCTCGGCAAACAGCGGTCCCCTAAGGCAGCACCGCTTTCGCCACAGACCATCGCCGACCTCACCGACCAGTTGATCCGCAGCCAGCCGCAGGACCCATTCGAGGAACTTCAGAACCAGAATCAAGAATTGCTGAGGACCATGGACGAGCTTCGCCAGCGTCAAGCCGAGCTGGCACAGCTTAACCGGGAGTTGGAGGATACCAACCGCGGCGTGGTCGCCCTCTACGCCGAACTGGACGAACGAGCGGATTACCTCCGCCGCGCCTCCGACCTCAAGAGCCGCTTCCTCTCCAATATGACCCACGAGTTCCGCACGCCGCTGAACTCGATCATGTCCCTGACCTACCTGCTGGCTGATGGCACGGACGGCAAGCTCTCGGTCGAGCAGGAAAAGCAGGTGGCTTTCATTCGCAAGTCCGCCGAGGACCTTTCTGAGCTAGTCAACGACTTGCTGGACTTGGCGAAAGTGGAAGCGGGCAAGGTCGTCATCCGTCCGCAGCCCTTCGAAGTCGCCAATCTCTTCGGTGCGCTCCGCGGCATGCTGCGCCCCATGCTGGCGGCCAACTCATCGGTGTCGATGGTCTTTGAAGAGCCTACGGGCATCCCCGTCATGGACACCGATGAGGCCAAGGTCTCGCAGATCCTCCGCAACTTCATCTCCAATGCTATCAAGTTCACCGAACGCGGTGAGGTCCGCGTCTCGGCCTATCTCGATTCCAAGACCAACACGGTCACCTTCGCCGTGGCCGATACCGGCATTGGCATCGCCCCGGAGAACCAGGACAAGGTTTTCCAGGAATACGGGCAGGTCGAAAATAAATTGCAGGCCAAGCTCAAGGGTACCGGCCTGGGGTTGCCACTGTCGAAGAGATTGGCGCAACTGCTTGGCGGCGACTTATCGCTCATCAGCGAACCGGGCAAAGGCTCGACCTTTTACGCCACCATCCCGGTCAAGTACGCCGGGCCGCAGGAGGTGGCCTATACGCCCGAGGTTCGCAAGGATCTGGACCCCACACGACTGCCGGTGCTGGTCATCGAGGACAACAAGGAAACCCTGTTCATCTACGAGAAGTACCTCAAGAACACGGGCTACCAGCTCATTCCGGCCCGCACGTTGACCGACGCCCGCCAGAGGTTGCGTCAGTTCCGTCCGGTGGCCATCGTGTTGGACATCCTCTTGGAAGGCGAGAACACCTGGACATTCCTATCGGAGGTCAAAGGCAACACGGCGACGCGCGATATCCCGGTCTTCGTGGTCAGCGTGGTCGAGAACCAAATGAAGGCCAAGGCCCTGGGAGCCGACGCCTATCACGTCAAGCCGGTCAACCGCAACTGGCTGCTGGCCCAACTGAAGCTGGCCACCGGCGGCAGATCCGCTGACCGAATCCTAGTCGTTGATGACGATGAGATCTCCCGCTATCTGCTGACTGGCTTGCTGGCCGATACACGCTTCGGCACCATCGAAGCGACGGGTGGGCTTGAGGGACTCAAGCTGGCCGCCGGCGAGCAGCCCAAGGCCATCTTCCTCGACATCAACATGCCCGATCTGGACGGATTTGCAGCCCTGGAGAAGCTCAAGGCCAACCCCTTGACCCGCGATATCCCTGTGGTGGTCTATACCTCACGCATTTTAACGGAACAGGAACGGCAGCAACTGGCCAACAATGCCGTGGCCATTCTGCCCAAGGCCAACCCCTCGCGCGAGGTGGCCATGGACCGAATTCGCGAAGCGATGGCACGGGCGGGCCTGCGCGCAGGCGGAGCCGCTGCGACGGAGGAGGCCGACGATGCCTCATCGTAATCACAGCGTCATTAACATCCTGGTTATCGACGACACGGAAGTGAACCGGTACGTTGTGGCTTGTATGCTGAAACGGGCCGGGTTTTCGGTCATCGCCGGTTCCACAGGTGAAGAGGCCCTCCGTCTGGCCCGCACTCAGAAGCCCGACCTGGTCGTGTTGGACGTGAAACTACCGGACATGAATGGTGTGGAGGTCTGCCGACAACTCAAGGCCGATCCGAACACGGCTTCGATCCCTATCCTGCACCTCTCGGCCATGCACATCCTCAGCGAAGATAGGATTGCCGGTCTGGACGCGGGGGCCGACGCGTATCTGACCCAGCCGGTGGATCCACGCGAACTGCTGGCCACGGTCAACTCGCTGCTCCGCGCTCGGCGAGCGGAGGATGCGTTACGGCGTATCCAGTGGCTTCTGCACCGCTGGGTCAGCCCCGATCCGGCCCAGGATGTGCAACTTCAGTCCTATGGGGATTTGTCCCGCTTTAACACCCGCCGGCTCCTGCTTGACTCGGTGGGCCCGGAGATGCTGCGAGAGATCGCCGGCGAGTATCTCGACCTGCTGGATACCAGCTCGGCCATCTACGAGGCCAACGGCGACTACGCCCTGGGTCTGGTGAATAGCGGCTGGTGCCGTTTCCTGGATGAAAGCTCTCGCAAGCTCTGCGGGACGGAAGATACGCGCCAGGCGCTGGGCTGCGGCAAGTGGCACTGCCACGAATCGTGTTGGCACGAGGCATCGAGGCTCGCCATTGAGCAACGTAAGCCAGTCGATACCGAGTGTCGCGGCGGTATCCGCATCTACGCATTGCCAATCCTGGCGGGTAACGAGGTGGTCGGGTGCATCAACGTCGGCTATGGCGACCCACCCCGGAATCCCCAGAAGCTTCAGGAAGTGGCCGATCGATATGGCGTCAGCGTAGAGCAGCTCAAAGAGCAGGCCGAGGCGTACGAGAGTCGTCCGCCGTTTATCATTGACGTGGCCAAGAAGCGACTGCATACGGCGGCACGGCTGATCGGCGAAATCATCGAGCGGAAGCGAGCTGAGCGAACTGCAGAAGAAGCCAGCCGTGCCAAGGACCATTTCCTGGCGGTGCTCAGCCATGAGCTGCGAACGCCGCTGACGCCGGTGGTGACGGCCTTGTTCATGCTGCAGGCCAAGAGCGGTCACGATGCCGAGACGCGCGAGGGTTTGGAGATGATCCGCCGCAACGTGGAACTGGAGACCCAGCTCATAGATGACCTTCTGGATGTCACACGGATCGCCAAGGGCAAGATCGAACTCGTCCGCAAGCCGATTCGGCTCTGCCAAATCATCCACCGAGCGGTAGAAGTGGTCCAAGCCGATGTCGAGGCCAAGCGGCTGCAGCTTGATGTCGAAGTCAAGGACATACCGTGCATCGTGGATGCCGACGCCACTCGGCTTCAGCAGGTGTTCTGGAATCTGCTGCGGAATGCCATCAAGTTCACTCCCTGCGGCGGCCGCATCGGGGTTCGCTGTCAGACCGATGGGGACGGGCACGCCGTCGTGGACGTCCAAGACAGTGGTGAAGGCATCGAGCCCGACGCTCTGTCGCGGATCTTCAACGCCTTTGAGCAGGCGGAGCGCAGCATCACGCGGCAGTTCGGAGGCTTGGGGTTGGGTCTGACGATCAGCAAGGCCATGGTGGAACTGCACGGGGGCACGATCGATGCATACAGTGAAGGCAAAGGTAAAGGGGCATGCTTCTCTGTGCGTCTGCCATTAGTCGCCGCCACGCCGGAGCCCGAATCTCCGGCCGCTACGCCCCCGCATGCGGTGGCTCCGCTTCGCATCCTGCTGGTGGAGGATCACGGAGACACCGCCAAGATGATGCGGCAGTTGCTTATGCTGGACGGCCACGCCGTGGAGCGAGCGGCCGATATGGCCAGTGCGCTGGAGGCCGCCGCGCGGCATCCCTTCGATCTGCTCATCAGTGATCTGGGGCTGCCGGACCGCAGCGGTTTGGACCTGATGCGGGAACTGCGGGCACAAGGCTATTCCTTGCCGGGTATTGCCCTCTCGGGCTATGGCCAGGAAGAGGATATTCGCCGCAGCAAGGAAGCTGGCTTTGCGACGCACCTGACGAAGCCCACGAATCCGGAGAAGCTGACGGAAGCTATTGCGACGCTGACGGGTCAAACCTCGCCCCCCACGTTGGCGGAAGAGCGCGCTATCTGAGCCCGGTGAAGATGGATAGCTCGTGCCGTTGCGATAGCCGTGCCGTGGCCACGTCCCCACTGAGAGTTGGCCGTGGACCGTTGCTGAGCCAGCCCAGAATGAATAGCAGCGGTGATCCCCAAGACCAACACAAACGGAAGCACCACCGCAATCATGTTCCAGACGAACTCGCCATCCCGAATGCCGGCACGCACCTGCTTCCCTGCCTCGGTGCTGCACACTGGACACCCTGCAACCCACCGAAATGAGCAACACCATCGCCGCGACTGTCGGAATGTGGGTATGCAATCTGCACATGAGAAGGTCAATTCACACTCGCGTCGAATTGAGCACTTGCTCCAAGTGCTGCAACAGGTCCGCCGGATCCCGGTAGATGGCTGCGGCACCCGCCTCCACAAGCGCCTGCCTGCAGTGCTGGCGTCCGGACAACAGGCCGACGCACATCACGTCCGCCTGAGCACTGGCCTGGGCGTCGTAGGGCGTATCGCCCACCATGAGGCACGCCTTGGGTTCCAAGCCGAGCTTGTCGCAGGCAGCCTGCACCAGGTCGGGTGCGGGCTTGCTGGCTTCGGCGTCGTCCGCGGTCACCAGCAGATCGGCTTTTTGGCTCAGGTTAACGCCACAACTCCGTTCCACGGCCGCAAACTCCTCTTGTTTGCTGGACGTCGCCAACACCGTCTGCAAGCCCCGATCCTGAAGCGTCTGAAGTAGCTCGACCGCTCCCGGCAGCACGCGGATCGCTTGCTGCTGGATCAGATGGCGAAATTCCCGGGTGTGCCGCTGACGGAGCTCGGAGCCGAACTCCTGCTCGACGGAGGGGCCCAGGATGGCGGGCACCAACTGGTCCCCGCCCTTGCCGATCTCCGCAGCAATGCGATCACGCGGCACCTCGTGCCCCAGGCTCTGAAAAGCTCGTTGCCACGCCTCAACGTGCTGGTCGTTGGAATCCACCAGTGTTCCGTCTACGTCGAAGATGATCCCTTTGACTTGCATCTACGCCCCCTCTCAAACCTCGTGCCGAAATGCTCTCATTCCCGCCCAGCCAGTACACTTCGGCACGCTTTTCGCCCCACCGCGGGGTATGTCGATGTTGAGCATCTTGCTTGGTCGCCCGCTGGCTTCACATGAGCAGGAGGATGTGAAGATCGGTCCGGCGACGGGTGTTCCGGCCCTGGGCCTCGACGGCCTGACTTCCTCGGCTTATGGCCCCGAAGCGGCCTTGACCATTCTGTTGCCGCTGGGCGCGGCCGGCATCGCGTATATCGGGCCGATCATGCTGATGATCCTGGCCCTGCTGGCAATCCTCTATGCGTCCTATCGCCAGACGATCGCAGCTTATCCGGTCAATGGCGGCTCCTATACCGTCGCACGGGAGAATCTGGGCACTTGGGCCGGTCTGTTGGCGGCGGCTGCCTTGATGATCGACTACGTGCTGACCGTGGCTGTGGGTATCTCGGCGGGCGTAGCCGCCTTGGTCTCGGCCATCCCACTCCTGCATCCCTACACACTCTGGTTGTGCCTGACCATCCTGGCGATCATCACGCTGGTGAACCTGCGGGGTACCGGCGAGGCGGGCTTGGCCTTCGCCCTGCCCACCTACACGTTCATCGCGAGCTTGGGCACGGTGCTTGTGGTGGGGATCGCCAAGGCGCTGATCAGTCATGGCCATCCCCAGCCGGTCTGGCATCCGTCGCCGGTGCCTATGGCCATTGAGGGGGTGGGGTTCTGGATACTCCTGCGCTCGTTTGCCAGCGGCTGCACTGCCATGACCGGCGTGGAGGCTGTCAGCAATGGCGTGAACGCCTTCAAGCAGCCCACCGTCATGAATGCCCAACGAACTCTCACCATCATCGTCGCTATCCTGGCGTTTCTGCTGGGCGGCGTGGCCTATCTGAGCCATGCCTACGGGATCGGGGCGATGCTGCAAGACAAGCCCGGCTACCAGAGCATCCTGTCGCAGCTAACCGGCGCAGTGATGGGGCGAGGCTGGTTCTATTATCTGACAATTGGCAGTGTGCTGGCGACGCTGTGCCTCTCGGCCAACACCAGCTTCGTGGGGTTCCCCCGCCTCAGCCGATTGATCGCTCACGATGACTTCCTGCCGCGGGCATTCACCGTGATGGGGCGACGGCTCGTGTATTCGGTGGGCATCCTGTTCCTGGCCAGTGCGGCGGGGACGCTGCTGGTACTCTTCGGAGGCATCACCGATCGCCTGATCCCGCTCTTCGCCGTGGGGGCGTTCCTTGCGTTCACGCTGTCGCAGGCGGGAATGGTCGTCCACTGGCGGAGACAGCGTCAGCAAGCGAGCATAGGCCGAGGCGGCGTAAACGTGCGGCTGGGGGTCAACGGCGTGGGAGCCGTCGCTACGGCCATCGCGCTGGGGGTGATCCTGGCGGCGAAGTTCATGGAGGGGGCATGGATCACCGTGCTGGCGATTCCCACACTGCTCACACTCTTCAAGGTCGTGAACCACCACTACCAGAAGCTGGAGGCACAGACCGCAGCCCATCGGCCCTTGGACTTGGAACATAACCAGCCCCCGGTGGTGCTGGTGCCGACCCGGGGCTGGGACCGCCTCACCGAGAAGGCCTTGCGGTTCTCAATGTGGCTCTCCACGGACGTGATCGCCGTGCATCTGAGTAACCTGAGCGGGGAGGAAGCGGAGGAACAGCAGGTGCGACGACAGTGGATCGTCGATGTAGAAGTTCCCGCCCGGGAACATCATTGTCCGCCGCCCCGGCTGGTGACCGTACCCTGTCCCTACCGACGCTTCGTGCGGCCACTCCTGGGCCAAATCGATCGTACCAAGGAGCAGTTCCCCGGGCGGCTGATTGCGGTGGTGATCCCGGAAGTGATCGAGCGACATTGGTGGGAAGTGCTGCTGCACCGGCGCAAGCCCGCCCGCTTGCGCTCGGCCCTGCTCCGCCGTGGCGATCACAAGGTGGTGGTGATCAGCGTACCGTGGTACTTGGAGGAATAACGCCATGTGCAAGAGCATGTCACAATTGCAGGCGTTCGACGAGGTCCAGCAACAATGGCACGTGATCATCGAGACCCCCAAGGGCAGTCATAACAAGTACAAGTACGAGGAATCGCTGGGACTCTTCACCCTCAGCGGCGTGCTGCCCGAGGGGATGAGCTTTCCTTATGACTTCGGTTACCTGCCCGCCACTCTGGGCGAGGATGGGGATCCCCTGGATGTGTTGCTGCTCATGGATCATCCCGCCTTCTGCGGCTGCGTGGTGCCGTCCCGCTTGGTGGGCGTAATCCAGGCGGAGCAACGGGAACGCGATGGCACCGTTCAGCGCAATGACCGGCTGGTGGCCATTCCCATCAAGTGTCGGGTCTACAGCGACTGCCAGGATCTCCGGCAGCTGAACGCGCACCGCCTGCACGAAATCCAGGAGTTCTTCGTGTCCTACAATCGCGTTCACGAAAAAGAGTTCAAGGTGCTGGGTGTGCAGGGGTCTAGAGAGGCCGAGACTTTGGCGCAGAAGGGCCTGAAGCGATTGGCGCACGAACAGAGATAGGAAGTCACACGCACCAATGTTGAATTGAAGGTCGAACCTGGACCGTTGAGGAAGGCACTTGATGGGATTGCTCGATCCGAAGGTGGCATTTGCGACTGGCGGAGCCAGCGGTATTGGCAAGGACACGGCCTTGCGATTTGCTCAGGAAGACGCCCGCATCGGCCTGGCGGATGTCGCGACATAGGAACCGGAGGCGCACGGAGTCCCCGTGAGGTCGAACGACTCGGCAACCACGGAGTTTACCTGGCCTGCGACGTGTCGCCAACGGGAGCGAGTGCAGCATGCCGTCGATGAAACAGCTCTACAGGTTGGACAGCTGGACATCGTGCTTGCCAATGCGGGAATCAACGGGTCTGGGCACCCCTGTTTGCCATCCCCCACCTGCGTACCGTCGCACTGACATGGTCACAAGGTAAGTCAATGACCCAAGAAGATGTTCGACAGGCAAGGACATTGTCCTTGTCAGGGCACACGCTTGAACCTCAATTCACCATTCCTGACGCCACTCTCACCTGGCCGTAAACGGCCAGGCGAGGGCTTGCCGCACGAGTAGCGGCACTGATTCCTTTCCCCAAAAGCCCCTCGGATCTTCCTGATTCGAGGGGCTTCTTTGTTTTGTGGCATTGCCCGCACCTCTTGGCGTGGCCTTTGCAACCGGCGAAGCCGACACATACGAGGAGATCAACCATGTCTGACAACCAGGAGAAACTGAATCCGGACGTGAAGCAGTCCGCCCAAGCGGCGACCCGTACACCCGAGCCTGCTGCCAGTGCGACGCCTGGTGCTGGCATCCACGAGAGTCTAGACGAGGCCGATAAGAAGATTGCCCGCAGCCAGAGCCAAGGTCAGACCACGCAATCCAATCCTCCGCCACCCAGCGTCATCCAGGGCGGCGGCAGTGGTGGGAGTGCTGGACAATAGGCATCGACCGGGCTTGGCTAGAACTACAACCACGACGTCACGCCAACCTGCTGCCGTCGCTCTCACGGTCCTCCGAGATCCGGAATGCGGCCGCAACCTCCAGGTGCAGCCGACTATACCAACAGCTTGGAAGAGAGGCTTCACAGAAGCGGCAAAATGGTACGCGGTGGGCACGGCCTTCGCGGGATGTTGGGCTCATTTGAACGGATCACGTTAGGAGCCCAGATGACGCGGAAATCCACTGATCAGCATGATGACCGATTCAATGATCGTGATGCCGACGGAACGGATCCGCCGAGCGAGCGTTCTTCTGCCGATGAATCGACCCAGCCGGTGCAGATGAGCGACCTCCAGATCACACTGGAGCGGTTCGACCGCGGCGAGCCCCGCGGCGGAGGGTACGATCCGATCACGCTGGTTACCGACCAAGGGAATATCGAGACTCACTACTACTCCCCAATCGGCCCGTTCGCAGGTCTTCCAAACGAAGCAGCAGCGGCGACGGTGCCGGGGGCGGTATTCGTCGGCGGGATGGGAGGCGGCTTCGATACGCCGGTTCAAGGCCGGCTCTACCCGGACCTCTGCCGGGAATTGTCCACGGCAGGTGTCGCCTGCCTGCGTATCAGGTATCGCCACCCTGGCGATTTCGAGCAGTGTGTCCTGGATGTGCTGGCGGCCATGGCGTTCCTCGACGAGCAGGATGTCGGCCCCGTTGCCCTCATTGGCCACTCCTTTGGCGGGTCGGTTATCATCCATGCTGGTCTGCTGTCGCCCGTGGTCTATACCTGTGTCTCGCTTTCCACCATGCCCTACGGTGCCGAGGAAGCCGAGTACCTGGGCCCGCGTTGTTCAATCCTGCTGGCCCACGGCACCGCAGACGAGATTCTCCCTGTCGATATCTCCCGCCGCATCTACCAGATCGCCAGCGAGCCCAAGAAGCTGCTTCTGAAGG
>JBLNDH010000369.1:0-13744 GCA_050261455.1 Bacillota bacterium | reverse complement strand
CCCTCTGCCTGCGATAATCCACGTTGAAATAGCCCGTGTGGCTCGCATTTCCCTCCTCAGGCCGACGCAGCAGCTCCTTCAGAATCGGCCGCCAAAACTTCACCGCCGCATCCCGACCTTCAAAGACGAACTGCGATGCATCCACCGAAAGCATCCCCACATTTCCTAATCCCTCCCGCCTATAACACGCCACCACCTTGTCTCGTAGAATTGGCACGCTCTTCGCCCCCGGCCCCGCTTCAAGCTCCCGCCCGGCAACCCGTTTTACCCGCGCCGCCACCCCCAGTTCCTTCGTCTCTGCCAGGCTTAACTCGACCCCCGTGGTTGTCCCCACGCGGCAAGGCAGCATCTTCACAATTGCATTATCCGCCGGCACGGCCCCTTCCCCCATCCACATCAAAAGCCGGCCGCCCCCACGAACCCATCCCACGATCGCCGCCTGCTGTTCCGCCCTCATGTTCACCAAATCAGGCCCGTTCAACACCAGCACATCCAACGCGTCATATCCCACCACCGCATCCGGAAGACGCTCCGCCTCCAGATACCCCACCTGAATCCTCGGCGTGGTTCGATATTCTCCCGGTGTTGGGGACGGAAGCTCCTCTTTCCACTGAATTGGCCCCTGCAGAATCCCCAGCCCCGATCGCCGCCCACTCACCCCCATCAAAATCAACTCCTCGTATCCCGTGTACCAACTCACCGTGCCACCCCCGGCGGGATTGATGGCCTGCTCAAACGACTCCTCCGCCAGCTTCCGCCCCGTCTCCGCATCGCGGACAATGGCCACCGTATCGGGAATCTGGTACGTCAGCGGTACGTAAACGATATAGGTCGTCGGCTCCGGATGAATGGCAAACTGCTGGAACACCCGCATCGCAAACAAATCATCCTGCGGCGCGAAAATCTCCAGCCGCACATTGCGCGCTGGCTGTGCATTGCTGTCCGCAATCGTCACGAACACCGGCGCCCATCGCCCCGCCTGATACTTCCATTCCCACCCAAACTCCACCCGCAACGACACCTTCCCCCACGCCGCTGGACAACAGCACAGCAGTCCCACCGCCAAGACGCACCGCAGCAACCCTTGTCCCATTGTGAATCTCCGCCTGCCCGGCCATCCTACCCGCCCCGATCCCCCGCGCAAAGTCCCGCCAAACCACCCCTTTTGGACGATCACCCACCCCCCCTTGTTCCCGCGCGATCTCGGACAGCTCCTGGCAAGTCTTCAATATTATCGTTGCGTTCCCAAATCGTTACCGTACAATGGCCTAACATGGCCGGTGCCGATCCCATCATCGGGATCCCCATGTGCCATCGAGGAGGCAGTGAACCATGTCCTCAGCCCACCTACTCCACCCTCATTACACCCCCTCTACGAAACGAACCCATTTTCCTTCTGGCAACTGGCAACTACGAACTGGCAACTACGCAGCAAAACGAACCCATTTCCTCTGTCAACTAACCACTATTTACTAACCACTATCCACTCTCTTCTATATACGAACTATTTCGTTGACATTACGAAGTAATTCGTATATATTCCCGCCACCCAACAAGGAATACTCATGTCCCGAACCCCTTCTCCCCGACCTACTGACTCCGAACTGGCCATCCTTGGTGTCCTCTGGCGCCGTGGCCCAAGTACCGTCCGCCAGGTCTACCAGGAACTTAACGCCGCCCGTCCCACCGGCTACACCACCGTCCTGAAGCTCATGCAGATTATGTTCGCCAAGGGCCTGGTCCTCCGCGAGGAAGCGCAACGCACCCACATCTACCGATCGGCCCTCCCCCAGGAAGATACCCAGCGCCAACTCATCACCGATCTCCTGGACCGGGCCTTCGAAGGCTCCACCCAGAAGCTGATCCTCCAAGCCCTGGCCGCCTCCAAGGCTCCCCCCGAAGAACTTGCCCAGATTCGCAAACTCATCGACGAATACAAGGGAGGCCAAAAGTGACCCTCTTTCTGACCCTTCTCCACCATCCCTCCGTCGAACGAATCGGCTGGACCCTTCTGCATTTCATCTGGGAAGGCGCCGCCATCGCCCTCCTCCTCGCCCTTGCCCTTCGCCTCCTCGCCGCCGCCAGTGCCAACCTCCGCTATTGGATCTCCTGCGCCGCCATGCTCCTCCTGGCCCTTGCGCCCCTGATCACCTTCTATCATCTGCCGCGCAATGACGTTCCCTTCGCCACCGCCGCTCCAATCCACGCCCTTCCCCTCTCCCAGGACACCCCGCCTAGGCCGATCCCCTTCGCTGCCGATCCCGCCCCGATCCCCGAGCCGACCCTGGCCATTCGACTGCGGACTCTCCTGCAGCCAACCCTTCCCTCCTTGGTTCTCGTATGGATGGTGGGGGTGGTGGGGCTGTCGCTGTGGCACCTCGCCGGCTGGATACAGGTCCGACGCCTCAAACGCCGCGGAACCCACCCCCTCGACCCGGCATGGCAAACCCGACTCAGCCGCCTTGCCCATCGCCTTCATCTCCATCGCCCCGTCCTCTTCCTCGAATCCCTTGCCCTGCAAGTCCCGGCCGTCGTCGGCTGGTTTCGCCCCGCCATCCTCATCCCCACCAGCGCTCTGGCCGGCCTCACTCCTCAGCAACTCGACGCCATCATTGCCCATGAATTGGCCCACATCCGCCGCCATGACTACCTCGTGAATCTCCTGCAGGTGATCGCCGAAACGCTCCTTTTCTATCACCCCGCCACGTGGTGGATCTCCCGCCAGATCCGCCTCGAACGCGAAAACTGCTGCGACGACCTGGCCACCGCGCTGTGCGGCGACCGTCTGCTCTACGCCCAGTCTCTGGCTACTCTGGAGGAACTGCGATCCATGTCCACTCAACTCGTTCTCTCTGCCCGTGGCGGCCTGCTTCTCCGCCGAATCCAACGCCTCCTGGCCCCCTCGTCTGCTCGCCCCCGCCCCCGTCTCTGGCCCATCGCCATCGTCTTGGCCGCCCTGGCCTGCCTCTTTCTTCCCTTCGTCACCACCCGCCTCCGCGCCGCCGACCCCAAACCCTCCGACCCACCCACTTCCCAACCCATCCCATCCCCCATCCTGCCCGAAGATCTCGTTGCCGTTCCGACAGACTACGTGATTGGCCGAAACGATCTGATCACCGTGAGCATCCTTGACCTCGTCAACGCGGGCGTGGAGACGTTGCGAACGGTCCGAGTCAGTGAAACCGGCCTGTTGAGCCTGCCCCTCCTGCCGAAGCCCATCAAGTCCGCCGGCCGCACAGAACTGCAGTTGCAGAAAGACATCATCGAAGCCTATCGCGACGCCACACTCTTCCCGAATGCGCAAGTCTCCGTCGCCGTCACCGAAGCGAGGCAACGAACATTCACCATTCTTGGTAATGTGCAACGATCTGGCACATATCCGATGACCACCTCCGATTTCAGCCTGATCGACGCCTTGGCAGCAGCAGGGGGGCTCAATCCCGGAGCAGACAAGATCTATGTAACCAGAGACGCTCATAAGCAAAACAATGGAATTGGAAAGCCTGCATCCAGACGTGTCATCGAAGTCCCGGTTCGAGAACTCCTTGCCGGCGATCCACACTACAACATCATTATCCGCGGGCGAGATCAAATCACGGTTCCCGAAGCCATTATCTCTCCGGCAACCCAGCCCTCGTCTGCGCCGGCATCGCCATTGCTCTCGGAAGACTATCATCCCGGCGACATGCGTGACTATGTGATCGGCCCGTCTGATGACGTCGTCGTAATCGTTATCGACCCGGCCAACCGCCGCTCCCCCGATGGCAGGCCTCTCCACGTTGATGAGAACGGGATGTTGGCCCTCCCCCTGCAGTTGGGAACCATCAAGGCTGCCGGCCGCACGGCGCAGCAGTTGCAGAAGGAGGTCATGGAACTCGCTCGCAAAAACGGGATTCCCTCCGACGCGCCGGTCTCCGTGTCTGTCGCAGAGCCCCGGCAGTGGACTTTCACCGTGTACGGCAATGTGGAAAAGCCCGGTGCCTATCCGATTCCCCGGGCCGGCGGGATCTCGTTGATTGATGCCCTGACGATGGCAGGGGGCCTCAATTATGAGGTGGATAAGCTGCACATCATCCGCAAGGCGGATGGGCAGGATCGCACCATCGAGATCCCCGCCAGCGAACTCGTGGCGGGTAATCCCCGCTGCAATATCGTTGTGCGTCGAGGCGACCGGATTATGGTCCCGAAGGTCGATCCTCCTTCAACTACACAACCCGCCGTATCGGGCGGACTGAAGGCGATCTGCTACTTCGGCGGCCCCATCGAAATGCCGGGCGCTTACACGTTGTCCCCAGGGGCAATGACCCTCAGGCAACTGGTCTCCCGAGCCCGGATCTCCCAGTCCTTCAAAGGCGAGCCCGCCATCGAATTGGGCCGCCGGGAGGGCAACGCGTATTTCCATCTGGGCCGCCCGATTCCCCTGCGGCAGCTCATGGATGGCATCGTCGCAGACATTCCACTCAAGAACAACGACATGGTGATGATCGTCCCCCTGTCCGAGTCAAAGCCGCCCGCCACGCAACCCAAAGGTGAGTGATCCCTCTTTGCGGTGGTGTGTGACCATCCCAACGTACCACGGTCCTGTGCTCCCATCTGCGTTGATCCGCGTGCATCTGCGGCCCCAATCCCGTTGCGTTCCGGGTCTCATAATCGCGCCGACTTCACCAAAAACCTCGGCCTCGGGGCAATAAGAGCCGGGTTTCCGTCGTCCTTTTATTACCGGCTGTTCTTCCGAGTGGACGAATCGGCAAGTTTGGTGCAGACTGTATGCAACGGCGGGCGTCCCTTGCGTTATTCTGGCGGAGAGCGAAATGGTATCGAGGTTCCTGAAGGGTCAGGGTCGGGATCAGCGTGTTTCCAATGGCAAGACGAGGCGGGGCCAAAAGGCCGCTCATATTCTGGGGCGGTGCATTGAAACCCTGGAAGAGCGACGTCTCCTGTCCGCTGCCCCCGTCATCGACGAAATCAGTGAGACTCAGCTGTTCACCGGCCGGAGCCTGATCCTGCCGATCACGGCCAGTGATGCGGATGGGGATCGGCTGACCTATACGATCACCAGCGACAATCCGGAGATCTCCGCCGAGCTCCATACGGGCAATCCCTTCCTGAAGCTCACGGTTGCGGGCTATGGCGATATGGTCTTCGAACTGCTCCGCGATGTTGCGCCACATACCGTCGATACCATCACCGGCCTGGTCCAGGCGGGGTATTACAACGGCCTGACATTCCATCGCGTGATCAAGGACTTCATGATTCAGGGAGGCGATCCCCTGGGCAATGGCACCGGCGACCCGGGGTTTGAATTCGATGATGAGTTCAATTCCTCCGCTATCTTCAGGGGCACTGGGCAACTGGCGATGGCCAAGTCGTCTGATGACACCAACGGCTCTCAATTCTTCATCACCGATAGCTCGCCGTACTGGCTGGATTTCCAGCACACGATCTTCGGACAACTGGTGCGCGGGATGGACGTGGTGCGGCAAATTGAAGCGGTCCCGGTCGATAGCAACAGCAAGCCGACTACGCCCGTGACGATTACCAAGGCCGAACTGATCGACGACAAGACCGATGCGGTGATCACGCTCAAGGCGACGTCAGCCGCGACCGGCTCGGCCACCATCACGGTGACTGCCGACGACGGTACCGGTGGCACGGCTATACGCACCTTCCAGGTCCAGACGGGAGCCGATCCCAACGGCACCCCACCGATCCTGGGCCCGTTGTCGAATCTGGTGACGCCGGTCAATACGCCGGTCACGATCAATGTGCCCACGGTAGACATGGAGGGCGAGCCTACTTACGTGTGGGCCTATTCCCCGCAATTGAACGGGGGCACGCCCTGGAGGATCGAGGGCAAATCGCTGACGATTACCCCGCCCACGGGCTTCAGCGGCGCCCTGAATGTGACGATCGGCGTTACCTCGTATACCGTTAACGATCCATTGCTTTGGTGGTATTACGCCGAGTCATTCGATATGCAGACCATCACCATTGGCGTCGGCGATCGGGCGATCACTGGGCAGTCCAAATCGTTCCAGACGACGGCCCGGCAGGTGGACACTTATGCCGTGGCCACCTTTACCGATGCCGATGTGAAAGGCACCGCCGGGGATTTCAAAGCGACCATCAACTGGGGCGATGGCCCCAAATCGCGCGGTGGCCAGGGCATTACAACCGGCGTGATTACCCGTGGGGCGGATGGCACCTATACCGTCAGCGGCATTCCCACCTACGCTCACAATGGCACTTACCCGGTCTCGGTGACGATCACCGGGAACAAAGGCGCAAAGCTGGCGCTGTATGGCACGGCCTCTATCGGCACCGTTCCTGCGGTTGCCCTGGAGGCCGATCCGGTCGATGCGACCAAAACATCGCTACGCGTGATGGGGACCCGCGGCCACGACTCGCTGCAGATGCTCTGGTACAAGGGCGGACGCGTGCGAGTTAAAGTCAACGGGACCATCGTAGGTACCTATAAACCGACCGGGTCCATTCGCGTTTTCGGGCTGGCTGGAAACGATACCCTTGCAGTCGATTCCCGCATTACGATCGGAACCGAGCTTCACGGCGGTGATGGGGCCGACACCCTGACGGGCGGGGCGGGCAAGGACATCCTGCTTGGCGAGGGCGGCAAGGATGTCCTGATGAGCATGGCTGGCTCGGACATGCTGATTGGTGGTACCGGTGTGGACAAGCTGGATGGCGGCGCCGGTGATGACCTCCTGATCGCCGGGAACACCAATTACGATGCCAATCCGGTGTCACTGGCCCAGCTCATGGCCGAGTGGACTCGCACCGATTTGACGTATGCTAAACGCGTGGCGCATCTGACCGGCGGCAAGGGCGGATACAACGGCAAGCTCTACTTGACCAGCAAGACCGTGTTCAGTGATCGGGATATCGACACGATGGCTGGCGGCGCGGGAACGGACTTGTTCTTCTATACCAATCGCAAGGACGCCGCCAAGGATCTGGCGAAGACCGAATCCAGCCTGGCGGGATAACAGGACGTTTACCAACCCAATGGAGCGGAGTAGGGGAGGGCGAGTCTCGCCCTCCCAGACAAATGAAAACGAGCCTGGAGGGCAACCACCCGGGCAAAAAAGAAATCGGCTGGGCATCATCTGCCCAGCCGATTGTTTTGCGTGATGCAAAAGCGTCCGCTTATGCTTCAACCAGCTTGCCGAGCTCAAGGACCACGCTGTACGAATCGCCATCGAAGTCGGTCCGTACAACATAGCCGCTGTTCTGGAAGACCGCGAGCATGGGCTTGTTCTGCGGGAGCACCTTGGCGGTGAACCGCTTCACGCCACGCTGGCTGGCGATCTTGGCCAGGTGCTTCATGAGGAGAGTGCCCATCCCCTTGAGCTGCCACTCATCCTGGACGATGAAGGCGACCTCGGCTGCCTGGGTCTTAGGATCCAGGAAGTACTGCCCGATCGCCACGACGTCTTCTTCCCCGGCGGCGCCCGGCACGATGCCCACGATCGCGAGGTTCTGCTCGTAATCGATGTTGGTCAGGTGCTGCACGTCCTTGTGGGGGAAAGTCTTGGTCGAAGTGAAGAACCGGCTCTTCACCGAATCGGTGCTCAGCGAGTAGAGCATCTCGGACAAAGCGTTCTCGTCGGTCGGCTTGACCGGACGCACGAAAATCTCCGTGCCGTCCTTGAGGTTGGCCCGCTGTTCCAGGTCCTCCGGATACCGCACCTTTTCCCAGGCGATCTCGATCTGGTCTTCGTACAGGAAGCCCTGAGACTTGGCAGCCTGGATCAACTGCTTGCGGAACTTCGGGTGAGCGATGCTGATCAGCGCCATCGCCCGTTCCCGGATGCTCTTGCCGTGCAGGTATGCCACGCCGTGCTCGGTGACCACGTAGTGCACATCGGCGCGAGTGGTAACGACGCCGGCGCCTTCAGCCAGGTTCGGGACGATGCGGGAGATCGTGCCGTCCTTGGCGGTGGAGGGCAATGCGATGATCGGCTTGCCGCCGCGGCTGCGCGCCGCGCCCCGGCCGAAATCGACCTGCCCGCCGACGCCGCTGTAAAGCTGACGACCCAGCGAATCGGCGCAAACCTGACCGGTCAGGTCCACTTCCAACGCCGTATTGATCGCCACCATCTTGTCCAGCTGCGAGATGATGGACGGGTCGTTGACGTATTCCGTCGGGTGGAACTCGAACATCGCGTTGTTGTTGATGAAGTCGTACAGCTTGCGCGTGCCCATGCAGAAGCTGGCGACGATCTTGCCGCGATTGAGCCGCTTCTTGGCGCAATTGACCGCGCCGGACTCGACCAGTGGGATGATCCAGTCGGAGAACATCTCGGAGTGGATGCCCAGGTCCTTCTTGTCCTTCAGGAATTCCGCGACGGCTTGGGCGACGCTGCCGATGCCGCACTCGATGGTGCTGCCATCCTCGATCAGCCGCGCGACGTTCTCGCCCAGCTTGCGGAGGGTGTCATCCAGCTTGGGAGTCGGGGCCTCGATGACGGGTTCAGCGTGGGGCACGAGGAAGTCGATCTGGTTCACGTGCACGAAGCTGTTGCCGAACGTCCGAGGCATGTTCGGGTTGACCTGGGCGACGACGTAATTGGCGTTGGCGACCGCCGATTTCACCACGTCCACCGAGATGCCCAGGCTGCATTGCCCGCGAGAATCAGGTGGCGACACGGTGATCAAGGCCACGTCGATGGGAATGCGCCCCTCGGCGAATTCCTGAGGGATTTCGGACATGAAGATGGGCGTGTAGTCGCCGATGCCCTTGGCCAGCGCCCCACGCACATTCTCCGCGACGAAGAACGTGTTGAGCTTGAACTTGTCACGATACTTCTCGTCGGCGTACGGCGCCGTGCCCATCGTCGACATGTGGAACACCCTCACGTCGTGGGCGTTGGGCGTATGCTCCATCAACGCATTCACCAGATACTGCGGCTGAGCGCAACCGGTGCCGATGAAGACGCGGCTTCCGGGTTTGATCAGCTGCATCGCCGCGGCGGCCGTGCTGATGCGATCCTTGTATTTCTCCTGCCAGTCGAATTCTGTCGTAGTGCGTGCTTTCATAAGTCAACCACCATGGTCGGACGTTACGTCCATTCGGATTCTGAACGAAGCCCCAAAATCAATCGCCCTGTTACGTATCTGGCGGCCGCGGAGGGTTCCGCGGCCGCCACAATACCTGGACTAAGCCTTCTTGCTGGGTTCCACACTCATGCGGGCATCCACCGCGATCGGCGTTGTGCCGGACGGACCGCACAGCAGTGGGTTGATATCCATTTCCACGATCTGCGGGAATTCCGTCACCAGCTGCGACAGCCGCTGCAGCGATTCCGCGATGGCGTCGAGGTCGACGCCTTCCTGGCCACGGACGCCCTTGAGCATCTGGTAGGTCTTCGTGGCCTTGAGCATCTGGCGGGCCTCTTCGGCAGTCAGGGGCGCCAGGTTAAACGTTACGTCCTTGAGCACTTCGACGAAGATGCCGCCCATGCCGAACATGAGCAGCGGGCCAAAGTGCTTGTCGCGATTCATGCCGAGGATGACCTCGCGGCCCTTGCGAACCATTTCCTGCACCAGCACGCCGAGGATCTCCGTGTCATCCGGGACCTGCATCGGAATGCGGTACATCATCAGGTCAAAAGCGTCTTTGACTTCCTGGCGGTTGCTCAAGCCAACCTTCACGCCACCCACGTCCGACTTGTGGATGATGTCCGGCGACCAGATCTTCATGACCACCGGGTAACCGAGCTGATCCGCGACGTTGGCGGCCTGCTCGGCGCTGGTAGCGACCTGGCCTCGCGGAGTGATGAAGCCATAGGCCTCGAGGATTTCCTTGGCTTCCATTTCGCCGATCTCACGCATCCCACGACGCATGTGGCGGTCGATGATGCGCTCGACACGATGGCGGTTGACCGGGAAGAGCTTGACCACGCGCTTCGGGCGGTTCTTCCACTTCACATAGTTGACCATCGCCTTGATGGTCTTCACGGCGGCTTCCGGAGAATCGTAGAACGGGATGCTGCCCTTGCGGAGAACCTTCAGGCCTTCGGCGACCTGATTCGCGCCGATGAAGCACGCGAGGATCGGCTTGTCCGGCATTTCCTTGTGGACGCGGGCGATGGCCTCGGCGGTTTCAACCGACTGGGTCATGGCCTGCGGGGTGAGCAGGATCAGCACGGTATCGACATTGGGATCGGCAAGAACGGTCCGCAGGGCATATTCATACCGATCGGCCAGTGCATCACCGAGCACGTCGAAGGGGTTGTGGATGTTGGCCGCGGCGGGAAGCTTTTCGGCCAGCTTCTTGACCGTGGCTTCGGTGGGCTGGGCGAAGGTCAGGCCCTGACGCTCAATCGCGTCGGCGGCCATGATGCCCGGGCCACCCGCGTTGGTCAGCACCGCAACGGTCGCGCCCGCCGGTAGCGGCTGATAGGCGAACGCCTGAGCATAATCGAACTGCGTCTTGATGGAGTCGCACCGGATGACGCCGGCGCGGTCAAACGCGCTCTCATAAACCGTTTCGCCACCGGCCAAGCTGCCGGTGTGGGACGAAGCGGCCTTGGAGCCGGCGCTGGTGCCGCCGGACTTCATCAGCAGGATAGGCTTTTCATGCGAGATCTGTTCGGCTTCCCGAACGAACGCATTGCCATCGTTAATGCTTTCCAGATACCCGGCCACCACGCGGGTGTGCGGGTCATCCCCCAGAGCCCGGATGATGTCCAGTTCATCGACATCGGCCTTGTTACCGATGCTGAAGAGGGCGCTGAACCCGATGTTGTTGGTGCTGGCCATGTCGAGAATGGAGGCCAGCAGGGCGCCGGATTGGGAGATGTATCCGATCTCGCCGGCGCTGGGCAGCGCGCCACCGAAGCAGGCGTTGAGCTTGCTGGCGGGGACGATGACGCCCAAGCAGTTGGGGCCGACGATGCGGATGCCCGCGGACCGGGCAATGCGGACGATTTCCCGTTCCATCTCCGCGCCTTCGGGGCCCACTTCCTTGAAGCCGGCGGTGATAACCACCACCGATTTCACACCCAGGCTGGCGCATTCGCGCATCACCCCGGCGACGAACTTGGCCGGCACGACGATGACCACCAGATCCGGAACTTCGCCGATCGACTTCAGGTCGGGAAAACACTTAAGGCCCTCGATTTCGGGGGCCTTATGGTTGACAGGGTAGATTTTGCCTTCGTAACCACCGTTTTTCATATTTACGGTGATTTCGTAGCCGACCTTTCCCTTTTCACGGGAGGCGCCGACGATGGCGACCGACTTTGGAGCGAAAAAAGTCTCGAGACTCATCGAATGGATGCCTTTCTCCTAATGCCTGCCGGATGGCCCGGCTTGGATAAAGATTCCGGCCATTATAGGGTAAATCCATCTTTTGTCCATGACATGCTGCAGATGTTTAAGTTGATGTGAGTAAAGGATTAATAGCGATCGCGGGGGCTGGTGTTGGCCCATTGGCGGGCAGTTGGGTTAGGGATTTCACGTATGGAATTAGCAGGGGATTTCCTGCCTGCCGATAGGCTCGCCCGGTATGCACATCGACTCATGCCAGGCGGCTTAATGGCAATCATCTCGACGAGTGGATGTAACCGTGACCACGGAGGCGCCGGTCTTTCCTGTCGCGTCCATCGGGTTTCCTGGGGCAATGTGCTATATTCCTGGCTTCACTGTGGTTTACCGAAGCCGAGTCGGCTTGTGTAGGAGTGAATGTGTTGGAGACGGATTCGTTATTGCAGGATCTGACTGAGGCCCAGCGTGAGGCGGTGACCCATGTGGATGGCCCGCTGCTGATCATCGCGGGGGCCGGTTCGGGCAAGACCCGCGTCATCACCCGGCGGGTGGCCTACCTGATGTCCCTAGGGATTCCCCCGGCGTCGATCCTGGCAATTACCTTTACCAACAAGGCGGCGGGGGAGATGAAAACCCGCGTGAGTGATCAGCTCGTCCGCCCGCTGCGGGATTTCGGCCGGCTTGATCAGCCCTGGCCGCTCATCTGTACCTTCCACTCCTTGGGCCTACGCGTTCTCAAGCACTATGCCCAGCGTATTGGCCTGCCGAGTAACTTCACCATTTACGACGCGTCGGATCAGGAACGGATCATTAAGGAGGCGATCAAGCTTGCCGATCTGTCGGCCACCAATTTTCCGCCATCGACCTGCCACAATGCCATCAGCACCGCCAAGAACAAGCTGATGTCGGCGGAACTGTACGCGCAAACCCAGACCGACTTCTTCGGTCGCAGCATTGCCAAGGTCTTCAAGCACTATCAGCAACTATTGAACCAGAACAACGCGATGGATTTTGATGATCTGCTGCTGCGAACGGCCCAGGCATTCCGCGATCATCCCGATATCCTTCGCGAACTGCAGGATCGTTTCCAATACATTCTTATTGACGAGTACCAGGACACCAATCACGCGCAGTACGTGGTGGCCCATGCGATGGCGCTGCGGCATCGCAACATTGCGGTGGTGGGGGACCCGGATCAGTCGATCTATGCTTGGCGGGGGGCGGACATCCAGAACATCCTCGATTTCGAGAAGGATTATCCCGATGCCAAGGTCGTCAAGCTCGAGCAGAACTACCGATCGACGCAACTGATCCTGGAGATCGCTTCCAGCGTAATCGATCACAACCACCAGCGGAAGAAGAAGCGGCTCTGGACCGAGAACGCCAAGGGCGATCCTGCCCGGCTGCTGCTCTGCGGCGATGAGCAGGAGGAAGCCCTGGCCATTGCGGCTCAGTTGAAAGAGCTTCACGAGAAGGGGATCAACTACAGCGACATGGCGATCTTCTACCGCATCAACGCGCTGTCTCGCGTGATGGAAGATGCCCTGCGCCGCAGCGGCTTGCCATATCGCATCGCCCGAGGCGTCGATTTCTACCACCGCAAAGAAATCAAGGATGTGCTGGCCTACCTGAAGGTGGTAGTGAATCCCAACGACGAGCTATCTCTGGCCCGCATCATCAATGTCCCGGCCAGGGGCATCAGCGACAACACGGTCAAGCAGATGCAGGCACATGCCCTCTCCAACCAGTGGTCGCTCTGGCAGACGCTGCAGAACATCGGGCAGATCACCGGCGTTTCATCGCGAGCTCAAACAGCCATCCAGACCTTCGTTCAACTGGTGCAGCGATGGCAGGGCCTTGCAAGTCGTAGCGCATCGGATTCGGGCAAAGGACGGATCCAGTCCCTGATTGAATCGGTCGTTAAAACCAGTGGCTACGAAGCTTATCTGCGAAAGATCGGGGACAACGAACTCTCGGAACTGGCGAACGTCAACGAGTTGATCTCGGCGGCGGCGCAGTTCGATAAAGAAATGCCCGAAGCCACCCTGGAGGATTATCTGGGGCAAGTCAGCCTGGTCAGCGACGTAGATGTGCTGGAGGACAATGGCGCGATTACGCTGATGACGCTGCATGCGGCCAAGGGGTTGGAGTTCCCCGTCGTGGCGATGATCGCCATGGAGGATGGGGTTCTGCCCCATGGGCGAGTGCGCGAGCACCCGGAGCAGTTGGAAGAGGAGCGACGCCTGTGCTTCGTCGGCATCACGCGGGCCCAGCAGCACCTGATCTTCTCTCGGGCCAACTACCGCACGATTCGCGGCCTGCGCGAGCGGACCATCGCTTCACGCTTCCTGGCGGAGATGCCGCCGGAGGATCTGCAGATCCTCGATACGACGGGCTCCGGATTGGACGAAGACGCTGATACGCTGCAAACGCAGGCGGAGACGGCGTCTTCGCG
>JBLNDH010000368.1:0-7738 GCA_050261455.1 Bacillota bacterium | reverse complement strand
AGCGATAAGCGAAGCCAGCACAGGCCGGACATTCCGAACCGGTGCTGGCTTCGCCGTCCGGGTTTTAAGGAAGGGCCAATGACATTCCATCCATATCGTTCAAAATCAATGGGTGCCAGATGGGTTTCCGTGATAGGGCTCCTACTGGCCCCGCTGTCCTGGGCCGCCGATCCACAATCGGCCAATGTTCAGATCACCCGGAGGCTGGCCAAGCTGCAGCAGCAGTATCGGGCGGTCTCCTCGATCCAGTTCAAAACCAGCAGCAACCTATCGGCCACCGACCAAGGCGGCCCACAGCTCAGCCCGATCATGCGGGGCTCCTGTGCCTACTGGGCCAGTGGCGAGAATTACCGGATCGACACCAAACTGGAGCCGCTGCAGGCGCCACCCGATGAATCGATCACCGCCTACGATGGCGTACGCTGGCAGTTCTTCGAGGAGAAAACCTCCCGGCTCATTTACAAGAAAGCCAATGAAAACCGCCAGCCGATCTGTCTTCCCAACCCGCTGTTAGCGCCGCTGGCGTTTTTCCGCCCCCCCGCCGGGGAGAACGGCGTCAAGCTGCTCTGGGCCGAGGCGCAAAGCCCGGCATTCTGGGACGCCTTGGGCCGGGATGTGCAATGGGTCCAGGCGACCGACGATGGCCAGGGGTTCACGGCGGAGTGTCGCGGGCGTCTGAGCGATGGCACACCCTTCGTATCGCACATCCGTTTCGGCACCCAGCCGGACTACCTGCCCACGGAGATTGACTGGATTCCCGAAGGAAAAGCCGCGATCCGGTACCGCCTTGAGCAATACGAGCAACAGGTGGTCGATGGGCAGACGTTCTACTGGCCCAAGCAGGTGCGTTTCTCCCTGTCCGATCCCAAGCAGCCGATCAAGGGAGAACTCATCACGAGCATCGAGGAATTGAAGCTGAATGCGAAGATCCCGGCCGACCTCTTCACCCTGGATTTCACGAAGCCAGCCATCATTTACGATGACGACGCACGAGCCTTTGTAAAAACCAAGGGAGGATACCGCGTCTCGCCATCGATCCTGGCGACGGAGGGTTCGGTGGCAGTCGATGGCCCCAAGGCCGTCGCAATTGGGGAAGCACCCGCAGCAACCCAAGCCAGCAAACAAGCCTCTCCTTCTGCACCCAAGCCCCACCCATCCGCGCTACCCCCAGCGACACTGGCGGATACGCGTTATCTGGGCCTTCGGTGGGCGGGGCTGGTCTTCACCGCGATCGGCGTTGCTCTGCTGGTCACTTACCTTCGGTCGTATCTAGCGAATCGGAGGGGTCGCGGAATGGAATGCTAATAGGGAGGGGATGACCGATGCATTCGAAAAAGGCTGTGGTATATGCGGGGATCTGCTGCATCACGCTCATCACGGGCATGGCGTTGCTCGGCCTGGCTGGGGTTCTGGATCCGTCGGGGCATGAGCCGATCGTAATCAAGGCCCGGCACGACTTTGGGTTTGTTCATCCCGGCCAGACCATGCAACATCGTTTCACGCTGGCCAACTCATGGAAGCGCCCCTTGCGCATCCAGAGGATCCGCGTCGATTGCGGGTGCACCAGCACCACGCTGGGCAAGAGCGCCGTGGCGCCCGGCCAGGAGACGACAATCGACATCGCCATCCAGACGAAGGACTACCCGGAACGGCGGAGGTTCCAGGTCCTCGCGGAAGGCGAAATGGGCCGATCCAAGGTGACGTTTCTCTTTGAGATGTTGGCGCAAAGCGCCAACGTCATCGACTTCTCGCCATCCGTTTCATCAATCAGTTTTGGCGACTGTCCGATGGGCCAGTTGCCCCAACGGGGGGTGCTGGAGGTCCAGCGGGGCACGTATCCCCTGCCCTGGGATACCCTGGAATGCCATTCAGCCGATCCGATGCTCGGCGCCAGCCTGACCCCAAAGGGCCCGGATCGATGGCAACTGGAACTGGCAATGAACAGGCCCGAGGCGTACGGGGCGTTCCGAGGCGAATTGGAGTTCGTCTTCAAATCCAATGGCACAGAGCAGCCCTACCGCTATCGCGTGCCTGTCGATGCCAATATCGTGGGGCCGGTGGTTGCGACGCCTGCCTCACTGTTGATTGGCGCGATCGGCTGCGGCGCGCAGGTCGTACGGCGGATTCGGATTGAACGCCGGGAGGATCGCTCCACTCAGCCGCTGGAGATCCTGTCCGTCGCCACCGCGGACGACGGTTGCGTCATGGCGCAGATCAAACAAGAAGCGGGCCAGCCGTGGATCGAGGCGGTATTCACCGGGCCACGCCAAGAGGGCCCCCGGTCCGGCATCATGGTTGTGACCGTCAAAGCAGATCGAATCTACAAGATCAACATCGGCTATCTGATGCTGGTGGTGCCGAGCGTCAAATGAGGGCGGGTGCAAAAGCCCACGGACTTACGCAGGACAGTGTTCGGACGAGGCGTGGCTTCGAAGGTGCCCTCCGTCTTGGGGGATCATGGGGCGTCAAGTCCGTGGGCGTCCTTAGAATCGATTTCGGAACTAGATTCCTGCAGAACGGGTACCACGGACAGCTTGCCGCCAACGATGATTTTCCGATGGAAAACACTGGCGGGCAAGCCGCCAGTGGCACCCGAGAAGCGGTTCTGAAACAGCTTCTTAGGAAATGAACGGCAATTCGGTGACCGTTCCGATCCGCAGGGCGCCCTCAGCCGGGACATGGACGCGCGTACCGGGGGTGAGGAAAGGCTTTTTCACGTAGCCGAGGCAGATCGCCAGGTTGGAAAGGATGGGCGAGAGGGTCGAGCTGGTGATGCCGCCGATTTCGTTCTGGTCGGCGTCGTAAATCTTGTTGCCAGCCATGGGCAGCGCGTCCCCTTCCATTTTGATGCCAGTCAACTGTCTGGCCAGCTGCCCGCGGGCCTGCATACGGGCTACGATTTCCTGGCCCAGATAGCAACCCTTGGTGAAGGAGACCGCACGCGACAGCTGGGCCGTCTCGGCCGGCAGGACCGATTCGTCAAAATCGATGCCAAAAAGCGGGCGTCCCGCCTCAATACGAGTGGCATTGAAGGCCGCCCAACCGACGGGACGCGCCAAGCCTTTGAATCGATAGTCCTGGGGCTCGCTACCATTGCCACTCGTCTTTGTAGACGTTTGGTCCGAGGGTTCGGCGGTGAGATGGGTCCAGATCGCCTCGGCTGCATCGTTTGGCACAATTAGCGTATAACCGGGCACGCCACAGGGATCGTCGCGGAAAACAACGATCGCCTGGCTGCGGAACTTGGCTTCGGCCGAGCTCAGAGAAGGTAGTTCAGCGATAGGCGACTCCAGGACCGAATTGAGAACCTCAAGGGCCTTGGGCCCCGTCAGGAACAGCTCGTGAAGCACTTCTGCTCGGCTGTTCATGCTGACCTGCTCGGCAAAGAGGTACTTCTGGAACATCTGGCGGACAGGATCGATCATCCGGCGGTCGAGCTCGAGCCATGTGCGGTTGCCAAGCTCCAGAACGTTCATATCAGCGGCGATGCGGCCTTTGACATTTAGGAAGAATGCGTAAACCCCACCGTGCGGAGCCAAGCCAGACTTCGCCTGCTTATCGTAAATCGCATTGGTCAACAGGTTGTTCAGGAAGGGGAGGCGATCTTTGCCGGTAAGCTCAAGCACGCCTCGGTAAGGCTGATCGAAGAGGGCGGCCGCCTTGCGGATGGCGGCGTATTCCGCCTGAGGCTGGCCAAAGGTGCTGACGATTGGAACCTCGGCGTATCCCTGAAACTCCGCGTTAGCACGTTCGTGCAGCGAATGCAGTGGGTTCATCGGAACATCTGAAGCCTAATGTTTCTCGTCGCAACGGTCGTGGATGCACACGCACGTGGTCGCAGTGCACTCATAGGCACAGGTTTCACTACAGTATGTTTTCCCCTCACGAACGACCCCCGTGCCTGGGGCAACCAGACAGAAGCAGCGAGGACAGGCGCATTTTACTGGCTCGGCCATGAGTCACCTCACTTCTACTATTTTCGCTTACCTGCACAGAAGGGTCAAACCGAAACCGGCAGATCTGATATAGAAAGGCAGACTCAGGAAGACTATAACCGATGTTTCCCTCCTTGCTTAAACGAAGCTAGAATGAAACGTGAAGCCCCGTTTGCCGATAGCGGATCACAATCGAGCGACTTGGCAAATGGGCTGGTTATGGCAGGGATGGAGGCGTGCGGCATAGTCCGCCGTACTGTCGAATGGAGTACTCCATGCAGGATGGGAAGCACTCATCAGGTAAAGGCCAGCATAAGCATTGGAACAAGGACATCGCGCCGATTCTCAAGGGCTGGGAATACGAGCCCGGCACGATCAACGTACGCAAGATCGTCGGCCTGGATGGTTCTCCCAAGCTGCAGATGCGCCTCGACCTGGGGCTGATGCAGATGGAGATCGATGGGCGACCGGACGGTCGGCGTCCCCATGGCTGCGAGTCCCTGCTCGATTATTACGAGAAGCGGCTGCGGGAATATCGCCAGCGGCATGGGACGGCGCTGGGTTTTCACCTGACGCCCAATCAGTGCCAGTCGTTGCGGGAAGAGGCGTGGATGTACTATCACCGGTACGTGAGCCTCTTCGTGCTCGGCGAGTTCACGGGCGTGGCCCGCGATACGGATCGGAATCTTCGTGTGCTGGACCTGTGCGAGAAGTATGCCGTCGACGAGCAGGACCGGCTGATCCTCGAGCAGTACCGCCCGTACATCATCATGATGAACACGCGGGCCAAAGCCTCGATCGAATACGAGGCCGCCAACTATCGCCGGGCGCTGGCCATCCTGAAAAAGGGCCTCAAGGGCATGAAGATGTTCTTTGAGCATTTTGGCCAACTCAGTGCCTATAAGCACTCCAACGAGGTGAAGATCCTGAAGCAGTTCGGGCGTGAAATCCGCTCGAAACTGCCGGTGGATCCCATGCGGAAGCTGCTGACCGATCTGGATCGCGCCGTCAAAGATGAGCGATACGAAGAGGCCGCCCGATTACGGGATGAAATCGAAAAGTTGAAAGCCGGTGGACAGCAGGCATAACCCTCGGGCCACACAATCTGCGAATCGAAGGCAGAAGAGAGCTTGGGTATTTCTTCTGCCTTCTGTTTTCTGTCCGCCGTCGTCTTCGGGTATTCTCCCAATATGCGAGTCATCGTCACCGGACAAGTCGGTGTGGATAAGGGTCCTTACCTGGAACAAGTGGCCGAGATTGCCCGGCAGAATGGGCATGCGCTGAAGGTCTTTCATGTGGGGCAGATGATGTACGAGGAGGCCCCCGACGTCCCCGCCGGGCGAATTCTCAACCTGCCCATCTCCCGGCTGAGCACACTCCGCCGGGCGGTGTTCAAGGAAATCCTCCGCGAAGCAGACAAGTACGAGCACGTGTTGGTGAATACCCATGCCACCTTCCGCTGGCGGCATGGTTTATTCGCGGCGTTCGATTTCGATCAGATCGTGGCGTTCAACGCCGATCTGTATATCACGCTCCTGGACAACGCCGAGAGCGTGCATCAGCGGCTCAACCACGATCACGACATCGACCACACGCTCAAAGACATCATGGTCTGGCGCGAAGAAGAGCTGTTGGCCACGGAGATCGTGGCGAACATCGCCAAGGGGTATGGCCACTTCTGCATGATCAGCCGTGGCCGGCATGTCATGACCGCGCCGACCATTCACCGGCTGATTTTCGAGCCCAACCGCAAACGGGCATACCTGTCATTCCCGATGAGCCACGTGATGGATCAGCCGAACACACTGGCCCAGATCGAACGGTTCAAGGCCGCCATCAACCAGCATTTCACCTGTTTCGATCCCGGCGATGTGGATGAGTATCAACTGTACATGGCCGCCGATCGAGCCCAGGAAGAAGGGCGCGATGCGATTGACGTGCCTGCGGCCGAGGGCACGGTCTCCCTGAACACCGCCGATGTTCTGCAAATATCGGGCGACATCATGGGGCAGATTTACGCCCGCGATTTCAAGATGATCGACCAATCGGACATGATCATCAGCCTGATCCCGGAACTGCCCAACCGCAAGCCGGCGCTTTCCAGCGGCGTGGAGCGGGAATTGCACCATGCATTTGAAGGCGGCAAGGAAGTGTACGTCGTCTGGGCCTGCCGAGCGACGCCGTCGCCGTTCATCACCGAAACCGCCACACGCGTATTTCAAAGCACCGATGAAGCCGTCGAGTATTTCCGCGCAAAGGGATACTTCGCGTGATGCGGTCATCCGTGCCCAACAGCATCCGGACGCAGTTCGCAGGAAGAAAGCCCACGGACTTGACCTGAACGGCGTTCGTACAGGATTGGCTTCGAACACGTGGCTCGTACAGGAAGGCTTGGGACATTAACTCCGCAGGCGTTTATACTGCATGAGGCTGTTTCGCGAAGGAACTATGAACAACGGGATTCGTGCCATCACGGTCTACTGCTCTTCCAGCAAGAAAGTCGCGCCAATCTACCCGGCAACCGCGAAAGCGTTGGGCAAAGGCATTGCCCAGCACGGCTGGAAACTGGTTTATGGCGGCAACTACGTCGGCTGCATGGCCGCGCTGGCCGACGGGGCGCGTGCCGGCGGAGCCAAGATCATCGGCATCACCCCCCAGTTGCTGGTGGACAAAGGCATCGCCGATCACAAGTGCGATGAATTATTCGTCACGAACGATATGCGCGAGCGCAAGGCGATGATGGAACGGTATGGAGATGCCTTTGTCGCCCTGCCCGGTGGGATCGGCACGCTGGAAGAGGTCTTTGAAATCCTCGTTGGCCGGCACTTGGGTTTCCATAGCAAGCCGATCGTGCTGCTCAATGTCGCCGGCTTCTACGATCCCCTCCTGCAGATGCTGCAACATGGGCTCCAGCAGGGTTTTATCCGGGAAGGCGCGACGAAGCTGATGTTCGTCACTGCCGATGTGGAAGCGGCCTTGAACTACCTGCAACACCACGGCGTTACCCCCCCACCGCCACCCGCGCAGACGCTCAACGCACAAATCGAGTAGAATACCCGCTTCGCCATGTTCAGCAGGGAAGCGAGTGATCGGCTGGCATTCTATGCATCCGTGGGGGTGCATGCTCTGCTACTGTCGGCTTTGCTGAGGCAGGAAGCTTCGACGGCGATCTACCTCCCTCCACTGCCCATGAGTCGAGCTGGCAGTGAGCGGGCAAGCGTCATCCTGAAGGATTGGCTTCGAAAGCAGCCAGTCGATCGCGAAGATGATCCGCGTTGGAATCGGTTTGGCGAGCCCGATGGCAAAGGATACGCCATCAACACCTCGCCCGGCGAAGATCTACTTTATGGCCGGGAAGGCGAACAGGACCAAGCCTGGCTCAGCCGGGATCCCGTCGGCCCCGGGCCGATGCCGGAAGAGCCCTCCCCTTCAACCGTCCTGCCCGGCGATGGTGGGACCGGAAGGCCTCCAGGCGGCGGAGGTCACCCCGGCCGTCGCGGGACAACCCCACCCGACGAATCCAAGACCGCAGCGCCTTTCGGGGTGGCCAGCAACCCCGGCCCTTCGCAGGCGTCCCCCCGGATCGCAGTCCGTCGGCCACCGATGATCGTCGGCATCATCCCCCCTGCGCCCCGCCCCGAGCCGATCGGGATCGGACCTGCCACCACCCAACCCACCCAACTGGCAACGCCCGCGACTCGACCCAGCAGGCCCCTGGTGGTCGTGGCGGTGCCCAAACCCGTTCCCCCGGCCCCCGCTCCCACGCCGGGCAACGCCGCGCCGTCGCCCCAACCTTCCCCATC
>JBLNDH010000367.1:0-2925 GCA_050261455.1 Bacillota bacterium | reverse complement strand
ATGGGACGCCCTTCCATATGGGCGAGGATCTGCCCGGCGGGGAGCTTGGCAATCTCCAGAACGGGCTGCGTGAGAGTGGGCGTTTGCGGGGTAATGGTCAGTTCCAGGCGAGCCGCCGCGGCGAGGATCTGATACGTGCCGGTGAGTTCGCAGTACCCATCGTTGTTGGAATCGCCTGCAGAGTTCCGAACCAGTCGCCCCATCTCAGGGGCAATCGTGATCTCCGCCGGCGCGGCGTGCTGCTGGAGAAAAGCGCCGCCGAGAGAGGGGGACAAGGGCATCGGTTTGCCATCGAGCAATTGCAGCCCATTGGAGTAGATAATGCGGGACTTGTCCTTGCCGGCAGACGTGAAGCAAGCACGGATGTCGTTGGCCTCCTGGAGGACCCAACCCTGTGGCGTGGCTTCGGGAGTTTGCAGGGAGAAATTAAAAAGGTTGGGATGTTCGAGGGTGACTTGGAAGCCGCGCTCCCTGACGAGCCAGCCACCGTTGGACGAGCGGGAATCCACGAGCGTCTCGCTGTTGTCCATGACGAGGACGTCGTCACACCAGAGGGGCGTGGCCAGGGCATTGGAGAAGGTGAAACGAAGAAGGCCCGTGGGTGCATTCTTGCCATCGGCCACTGAGGCCACGTCAAGGAGCACAGGCGTCCACTGGTTGGCAGGGAGTTTCACGGTGATCGACGTGAGCGGGGTGTTCCCCACGACGTAATCGGCAGTGAGTTGCTGTGGCTCCGGCGCATAGAAGTACGCACCCGTCAGGGCCCATCGTCCGGGGAAGTCCGTGGTGAAGAGCGAGGGCAGGCGGACGATCATACTCTTGGTGCCGCGGCCCAGGAGCAGGCTGGACGTGCCGGTGTGGCAACGGGTTTGATCTAGCTTGGGTGCGATGCCGTCGATGCGAACAAAGACGGGGTCGGTGGCGGCTTCGAACTCCAGGAGGGTGCGGAAAGGATATTTGCGGAGTTGAGCTTCGGTGCGAAGCATCTGCAGACTGAGGGGTTCGCCCGCGGCAACCGGCGGGTTGGCCGAACGTCGGGCGCAACCGGCCAGCGTCAATGTGGGTACGAGTAGAGCCAGAACAAAGTGGCGAAGATGCGCCATAGTTTTTGAGCCCCGTAACGAACCAATAGAAATATGAACGCCGCTCATGATAACGGCAATGCAACGAGATGGCGAATGGTTGAGCTATAACCCAACGGGAGAGCGCGGTTCCTGCCGAGCCCCGTTTAGCGGCGGCCCGCAGGGCCGGGTTCGCGCTCCCACCCCCTTCCCCGCGGCAGTGGCACTTCAGTGCCACTGTTCGCTCTCCGGAAGCGCACCGCCCCCACGCCACAACATCTCCTCCATCACTCACAACGAGCCTTGCCCAACATGGGTAATAAATGCTAAGCGTTTGTACTGGAATAGCCCCTACGAGGATGGTCATGTCGAATCCGATTTCACGGCGTCGGTTCCTGGGTCACTCGGCGGCAGTTGCGGCGGCGGTATCGGCGGGGCCGGCGATTCTGCGCTCGGCGTCGCCGAGTGAGAAATTGAACATCGCGTGCATCGGTGTCGGTGGGCGCGGCGGGGCTCACCTGGGACCCGCGGGCACTGAGAACGTTGTGGCGATCTGCGATGTGGATTTGAATACGCTGGAGAAGGTCAGCCAGCAGTTCCCAAGCGCCAGGAAGTACCAGGATTACCGCGTGCTGTTTGATAAGCAGAAGGACATTGATGCGGTGATCGTGGCGACGCCAGATCATCATCACTTCTCGGCGGCCATGCGGGCAATTCAGCAGGGGAAGCACGTGTACTGCGAGAAACCGCTGACCCACACGATCTGGGAAGCCCGCATGCTGACGGAGGCGGCGCGAAAGCACAAGGTGGCCACGCAGATGGGCAATCAGGGACACTCCGGCGAGGGGTATCGGGTGTTGTGCGAGAACATCTGGGCTGGGTCGATCGGAGAAGTGCGGGAAGTGCATTGCTGGACGAATCGACCCATCTGGCCGCAAGGGTTGGATCGCCCCGCAGGCCAGGATCCGGTGCCGGCGAGTTTGGACTGGGATCTGTGGCTCGGCCCGGCGCCGATCAGGCCATTCAAGGCCAAGTGGCCGGAAGCTTCGAAAAGCAAGCGGGATGTGTATCACCCCTTCACCTGGCGCGGCTTCTGGGACTTCGGCACCGGCGCGCTCGGCGACATGGGATGCCACATCATGGATGGCGCCTGCTGGGCGCTGAAGCTGACGAATCCCACAAAAGTGGAGTTGATCGATTCGGCGCCGATCAAGAAGGACATGGCGCCGTCGTGGTCGATTTTGCGGTACCACTTCCCGGCTCGGGCCGGCCTGCCGCCATGCACGCTGACGTGGTACGACGGCGGAAAGCTGCCCAAACGGCCTGAAGATCTCGAGCCCGATCGCAAGCTGGCGGAGGGCAACAATGGCTCCCTCTTCATCGGCAGCAAGGGGAAGATGATGAGCGGCACCTATGGCGATGGCACAATGATCTTCCCCGAGGAAAAACGCAAGGCGACCCCTCGGCCGGAAAAAACGATCCCGCGTGTGGAAGGCAAACGCGTAGATGGCAAAGTCGTGGTCGATGGACATCACTATGACTGGATCCAGGCCTGCAAAGGCGGCAAACCCTCCAGTGCGAACTTTGACTACGCCGGCCCCTTTACAGAGATCGTGCTGCTCGGAAACCTCGCCCTGCGCGTGGGCCAGACAATCGAGTGGGACGCGGCCAACATGCGTGTGACGAATGTCCCCGAAGCGAACCAGTACGTGAAGACCGAGTATCGCAAGGGATGGGAGTTTTGAATCGGTCTCCATCCGCGTCTATCGACAATCGGGAAGGGGAGGCTCCAGCCGCGCCACGCCAGCCCCCCCAAAGGCGTCGCTGTGACGTCATGCTCAAAACCAGAACCAGAACGGAGGCG
>JBLNDH010000366.1:0-2760 GCA_050261455.1 Bacillota bacterium | reverse complement strand
GTGCTGGTGGTGGGGTCGCCGTTCGGATTCGCCGGCACAGTGACCCAGGGGATTGTCTCGTTCGTGGGCCGCAAGTTGGTATACCAGCAGTCTTCCGGCCAGAAGGTAGAGATTCCGGATGCCATCCAGACTGATGCGCCGATCAACCCTGGAAACTCGGGCGGGGCCCTGGTTGACCGGGCAGGTCACCTGGTCGGGGTGCCATCCGTGAAGCTGACCGGTGACGGTGCCGAGGGCCTGGGGTTTGCTATCGGGATTAAGACCGTGGGGGAAGCAATCGCCAGGGCGAAGGAAGCCGGAGTGCTTGTTGCGGCGCACCAGAGTGACCTGGTGGCGGCGTTGGCAGATCAGGGATTGGCGGTGGCATAACAACGAGGAGGTAGGCCTGGGGGATGTGGGAACGGGTAGCAGAATGGATGATGCAGAGTGGAGCCGGCATGTTCGCGGTACTGTTTGTAGTGCTCTTGGCCTGGGTCCTCAAAACGAACGATGCCCGTGAGCAGCGGTACATCTCGGTAGTCGAGAAGCAGGCCCAGGCTCTTACCAACTTCCGGGAGATGAGAGACGACATCAAGGAGCTTAGGGATTGGCTGTGGCAGACTGCCCGTAACGGAGCGCGGGTGCACGATTCGGCGAGGTGAGAATATGGGGTGCGTCACCATTAAGATGGATGGCCGCCCTTTAGATGTGGGTGGCCATCTCATTGAGGGTAGGGTTTACACCAGGGCGAGGGACCTGGCAGAGGCGATGGGGGCGAAGGTAACCTGGGATGGTCAAAGTCAGGTAGTGAGAGTGATTACCGGCCCCCGTCCCGGCATAGAAACCGATCTCCGCTTGCCGTCAAACGTGAGAGCAGAGGCATTGGACGCCTACTGCCGCGGAACTCCGATGGAGGGGCTGGGGGCCGAATTCCTGGCCGCGGAGGAAAAGTGGCGCGTGAATGCTGCCGCCTTGTGTTCCATCGCTTGTCATGAATCGGATTTCGGGCGCTCAGCAATAGCGAGGGACAAGAAGAATCTCTTTGGCATTCAAGCCTATGACCGCGACCCTTACGGCTGCGCGGCCAGCTACAACTCCTTTGCCGAGAGCATAGATGCCGCCGCCAGGCTTCTAGCCGTGGCGTACCTCACGCCGGCGGGGCGGTTCTACGGCGGCCCATGCCTGGCTGGCATCGGGAAGAGGTGGGCCACGGATCCAGAGTGGGCATCGAAGGTGTACAGGCACTGGGTTGCGATTGTGGAGAAAATCTAGAGACTCAAGGGGGAGGAGAATATGTTGGAAGATGCAGTGATCGTGGGCGTTGTGATGGTGCTGGTGGGCATTGTCAAGCTGATAGCAGTCAGGGCAGGGGCCTCGGAGGAGACGATCAAGCAGATCATCGTGCCGCTGGCTGTGCTGGGGCTGGCCGGGGCCCTTAACGTGGCAGCGGCCTATGTCTGGCAGCCGGACCTGTTCTGGCGCGAAGCACTCAAACAGGGGATTGCCCTAGGCGCGGTGGCCGCTGGAGTGTACGGCTTGGGTAAGGCGGCGCTGGGGAAATCGTAATTCAGGCGGGACAGGTTGACATAAGTTCGACGCTCGAGCGAGTTGTATGTACAATTACGCCCCTGTCGGCGACGCAACCTTGAAGGGAAATAACCAATAACCAGTTTCCGCTTCCTTGACCGGGGTTCGCAAATAGCTCTATAATTCTCGCGGCCCCTTTTCGAACCTTGAATACTCCGTGAACGCCGCAGTTGGTGCCCAATTGGTGCCCAACCGGCGAGCATGGACTGGTACAAACAAGTATCAAGAGTGGCTGAAAGGCACGATTAGCAAGGGTTCGGGCCAGAGGCGTTGTGGTGCGGAGCGCAGTGTGGGACTTAGGATCCTGTGGGGTTTCCCCGTGTGGGTTCAAATCCCACCACCCGCACCAAGGATTTGCGGCCTCGGCGTCGGCCGGGGCCGTTTTCGCGCCCATACCGTATCATGGTTCAGGATCTGGCCGGGGAAGCGGGGGAAGCAAAGTTGAAGGTTTCCGTTACGAAAAGGGAGGACCACCGGGCCTTACTGGAGATAGAAGTAGAGGCCGAGCGGCTGCGGAAGGAACTCGAGGCCGCCTACCGGCGGCTGGTGAGACAGGTGGATGTGCCCGGGTTCCGGCGGGGCAAGGCCCCTCGGCTCATTTTGGAAAGGCATGTCGGTCGGGGGCGGCTGCTACAGCAGGCCTTGGACAGGCTTTTGCCGGAAGCGTACCGGGAGGCCGTGCGAGAGGCCGGTGTGGACGTAATCGGGGAACCCCAGGTGAGTGTGAGGCAGGCACAGGAAGGCAAGCCCTTGCTCCTGGAGATAAAGGCGCTGCTGCGACCGGAGGCAGAGATAGAAAGTTGGGACGACATCGTCGTGGACAGCGCAGCTCCCCAGGTAACGGAAGCCGAAATCGAAGAGCAACTAGAGCGGCTGCGGCGACAGCATGCCACTCTGGTGTCGGTGGAAAATGGAGAGGCTCGACTGGGAGACCAGCTGGTGGTGGACTGGCAGTACGAACCCGGCGAAGACGCCAAGGACTTCCCCCGCAGCAGGCAGGGAGTGATCATCCCCATAGAAGATTCCCCGGAAAGTACAGAGGGGTTGCCGGCGGAAGTGGTGGCGGCCCTGGTGGGGGCGCAGCGGGGGGAATCCCGCGAGCTTGGTGGTTACCGGGTCACGATCCGCGAGGTCAAGCGCCCCGAACTCGCCGAACTCACGGACGAATTCGCCCGCCAGCTGGGCAAGTTCGAT
>JBLNDH010000365.1:0-2578 GCA_050261455.1 Bacillota bacterium | reverse complement strand
CTTCATTGGCAGGCTACCCCCGGCTTCCAGTCCAACATCCAACACCTGATGCAGGTCCGTCGCCGGTACCTGCCGGCCCTGGGGGATTTCCTGCAGATCACCGCGCCGGTCTTCGAAGTCTTTGGCCGACAAGATAATACGCGCAATCTGCCACTCGCCATGGCCCAACCCGCACACGCCTCAGAGGTTGGGGCGCCACTCTTGGGCTACATCACGATCGGCCTGTCCCAGAACAATGAGCAGAGCATGCTCCAGCGAATCAGCATGCTGGGCGTTGGGGCGGGGAGCCTCATCTTCTTGTTCTGCCTGCCGTTAGCCTCGGGCCTGGTGCATCGGATCTTCCTGCCCATTCGGCAACTGGTGGAAGCAACCCACCGCATCGCCGCCGGCGACTATGAAGCCCGCGTGGCAACCGATCGGCCCGATGAAATCGGGCAACTGGCGCGATCGTTCAACGAAATGGGCCGGCGCATCCGCCAGCACCAGCAGGACTTGAAGATCGCCAACAACAGCCTCGCCGAGGCCAATCGCAACCTGGAAGAAAAGGTCCGCCAGCGCACCAGCGAACTGGAAGCTTCCAACAAACGCCTGTCGGCGGAGATCGCCGAGAAGGAGGACTTCCTCCGGGCGGTCTCCCACGACCTGAACGCCCCCCTGCGCAACATCGGAGGCATGGCCACCCTGCTCCTCATGAAGCATCGTGAACAGTTCGATGCGGAGATCGTTCATCGGCTGGAGCGGATCCAGAAAAATGTCGAGGTCGAGACCGACCTGATATCGGAACTGCTGGAACTGTCGCGAATCAAGACCCGCCGGCAGACCCAGGAGCAGGTGGACCTGAATACCCTGGTGCGGGATGTGGCGGGGATGTTTGAGGACGACCTGAAGCAGAAGCAGATCACGCTGAGCATCGATGATTCGCTGCCGGCGCTCCTGTGCGAGCGGGCCCGGATCCGGCAGGTGTTCCAGAACCTGATCGACAATGCCATTAAGTACATGGGTGAGGGCAAGCTGCGGGAGATTCACATTGGCTGCCGCCAGGGGGATGGGCAGCATGAGTTCCACGTCCGCGATACGGGTATCGGGATTGATCCGGAGGATCAGTCCAAGGTGTTCAATGTGTTCCGGCGCGGCAAGAACTCCGCCGAGGTGAAAGTCGCCGGCAAAGGTGTAGGCCTGGCCAGCGTTAAGAGCATCATCGAAACCCACGGCGGGCGGATCTGGGTCGAGAGTGAGGTGGGCAAAGGGAGCACCTTCCGCTTCACGATCGCCAGTCATCCCCCGGCCGCCGCGAAGCCGGACCTGACGGAGTCCAGGCCGACTCTCCCGGGAACATGGGTCAATGCCGCATAGAGTTGTACTGGAGACGGATATGTTGGGTTGTTCAGTCGCAGAACAGAAGCGGATGGCTCGGGTTGGAGACCCCATCACCATCCTGTTGGTAGACGATGATTCGGACTGCCGCCTGCTGATTCACGAGGCCATTTCGCAATGCCGCATCTCCAACCAGGTCTACGAGGTGGAGAACGGCCAGGAGGCCTTGGATTTCGTGTTTCAGCGGGGCTCGTATGCCGGCATGCCGCGTCCGGGATTGATCTACCTGGATATCGAAATGCCGGGTATCTCCGGGCAGGAGGTGCTGCGGACCATCAAGAGCTCGCCGCAGCATCGAGATATTCCCGTTGTTATGATGACCGGGGTGAGCGATGCCGCCCAGATGGAGGAGGCCGCCCGCAATGGGGCCAATAGCTATACGATCAAGCCGGCCAATGCCGAACAGTTTCTGAAGACGGTGCTGGCCAGTACGAACTATTGGATGACGATTCACCAGTATCCGGATCACCATCTGGCGGCCGAGGAGTGCCGGCGATGAGCCCGGAATTTTACTGAGCCCGATATTAACGCCCCCTTTTACGCGACAGTTGGCATCGAGGCCAAACGTATCGTACATCATCACAGGCAAGAGCCGCTTACGGGCAACTGACAAGGAAAAGGCCGGAACGTGAACAAACTGAAGCTCCTCATTATCGAAGACGACGCCGATCAACTCGAGTTGATGCGCGAAACGCTCGAGGACCACTTCGGCCCGGGTACCGTGACAACGGCCAGTTCGGCGCAGGATGCTTTGTCGCTGCAGTTCGACCAGTTCGATCTGATCCTCTGCGACTACAACCTGCCGGACAGCAGCGGGATGCAGGTTCTGGAGGAGATCTCCAAACGCTGCAGCACGCCGGTGCTGATGGTCACGGGGGAAAACGTCGGCGCGATCGCTGCGGAGGCGATCCGACGCGGGGCGTGCGATTATGTGGTGAAATTCGGCGATTACCTGTTCACGATCCCGCTGGTGGTCGAGAAGAACCTGATGCTGGCGAAGATCAAGCGGGAGAACGAGTCGCTGCGGGCGGAGCTGGAGCGGACGCTGCGGACCCTGCGCGAGCGAAACGAACAGCTGCAGGAATCGCTGAAGCGCGTGGAAGAGGTGGCGGCCACGGATCCGCTGACGGGGCTGTACAATCGACGGCATTTCAGCCATCTGCTGGATCAACTGTTCGCGGAAACCCAGCGCTATGAGAAGGAC
>JBLNDH010000364.1:0-6676 GCA_050261455.1 Bacillota bacterium | reverse complement strand
CGGCAGGCTGTGCACGGTGGGTTGCTCGGGCACGGGAAGTCGTTTTTCGTCGGCCACGATCTCCGCCACGTAGGACTTGATCCGATCGTCGTTCAGCAACTGGCTGAGCAGCACGCGGCGGTAGCTGGTGGAACGCATCTGTTCCCGCAGAACGTCCGTACGTTCCTGCTTGAGCTTCTCCGATTGCGACATGAGGGCTTCTTCAAGGGCCTCATTCTCCAGAAGCAGCGCATACATGGCCTCAGCCCGCCGGCCGCCTGAGGTAAACAGGCCTCCAAACCCCGCGGCCTTGCGGCGATACGCCTCCACGCGTGCTTCAAGCGTTTTCGTGCGATCCTGCAATACGGCGTTCTGCTCACGCAGGGCGGCCAACTCCTGTTCATAGAGATTCTTGAACCCCTTCTGGGCAGTGAACAACTCCTGCTCCTTTTGGCCGATCATTTTGCTGGCGGATACCCCGGCCACCCACCGGCCCAGGCGGTAGCCCAAGTACAACAGCAGGACGGCCGCCACCGTCGCCAGCGCATAGAAGAGGTACGCAACTGTTGGGCTGTCAAAATGAATCATGGGCGCAGTCTAGCCGCGATCAACAGCGGCGCGAACTACCCACCCGCAAAAGCCAAGCCGGATCAGAAGTTATACAGCAGCATGACGCCATACCAGACTTGGAATCCCACCGCCACCAGCAGCAGCGCCACGCCGATGAGGGTAATCACCTTCAGCCCCCGGCTGAACCGGGTAATCAGCGCCAGGATCAGCGGCAAGAGGATAATGTTGATTCCCAGAATGAAGTGAATGAGCAGCCGATTCTGGTCCTTGGTCAATTCCTGATGGCTGGCCGCCTTCTGAATGATGCTGGTAGTCTCCGGCAGGCGCCAATCGCCTTCGGCCAGCCAGAGACCAGCAGCGCCCGTCAACAGCGCCACCAAGCCAGCCAGCAACCAGAACCGTGCGGGGTAGACGGCCGGGGGTTCGACCACAAGCGGTCGGATCTCAGCCGGCTTACCCGCCGGCGGCATAGGTTCGACCTTCTCCATGCCCGGGAAGCGAGGGGTTTCCTCCAGTGCCAATGGCCCTTCACGCTCCGGCATGATCCCCGCTGCGGGAGCCTCAGCCGCTGGCTTGGCTTGAATCGCCCAGCGACGCAACGTCACTCCCAAAGCCCCGACGGCAAGGGCCAATGTGAACCCAACCAGCAGGAGATGCAGCTGCAGCGGATCCATATACGCCTGCCATCCCCCTGCCGTGCCACGTTGCTCCTGGTTGGGTTCACGCTCGGTGGGTTGACGCTCGGCGACCTCGGAACTCGGGGTTTGCGAGGCGGCCTGCGTCGTTGTTGCCTGTTGGGTCGTTGATGTCTCTTGAGTCGTCGCCTGCTCGGTCGTTGGCTGTTGGCTCCTGGGTTGTTGGGTCGGCGCCGGCACTGCAGGAGCCCCTGAGGGAGCGACATTCACGGCGGCCGGCGGCGTGACCGCCACTCCATAGCGGTAGACCGCCTCGCCACTGAACCACGCCCCGGCGGAAATCCCACCCAATGCGATAATGAGCGCCGCCAGCACGGGCCAGCGTAATTTCATGCGCCAGGCATCAGAGCTGCCCAGCCACACCAACAGGGTAAGCACGAAAAGGCCCGTCGAGGTCGTCGCCAGCCAGATGTGGTAGCGCATGTAGCTCCACTGCGCATCGCCCCAGCGGCTGCCACTGACCAATTGCGCCCAGGTGCCATCCGGATGGGTGCTTGATCCCTTGGCGGCATCGGCAAAGGCAAAAATCCCCGTAGTGATGGTCGGCAGTGCAGCCAGCGCTCCCAACAGGATCATCCAACGGCCGGCCGTGCGCACGGTACTCCGCTTCCAAAGAAAGCTGAGGATCTCGATCACGACGCCGACGGTCAGCAGCGCCAAAGGATAATGGATCAGGATAACGTGCCAGTTTGGGCTAATGAGCTCGGTCAAGATGGCTCCTGCAGTAGTGCGGTAAAAACGCGGCTTACTCGTTGGTTAGTCGTCGGCTAGTGACGCATCTTACACGACAACCCTTGACCTAGGGAAATCCAATCAATTCCCGAACTCGCCTCTGCCCTGTTCCCCGCGATGGCCGGTGCTTCTATAATCACCGGCTGCAATGACCATTAAGGTAAATGGCCAAAATCGCGACGTGCCCGAAGGAACCAATATTCTTGTGCTTCTGGAGGGCTTTAAGCTCGCTCCCGACAAGGTTGCGGTGGAGGTCAATCGGCGTCTGGTCCGAACCGCCCAGTACGCCAACGCCCTCAAAGCCGGCGATGAGATTGAAATCGTGACGTTTGTCGGGGGAGGGTAGGGATTCTCGATTTTGGGTTTTTGATTTTCGATTTTGGATTCAATCCGAACCGGAGTTGGGAATACAGATGGATGTGCTACGAATTGGGAAGTTTGAGATAACCAATCGATTGTTCGTGGGAACCGGCAAATACGCCACCTATGAGCTGATGCAGAAGGCGCTGGAAGCCAGCGGCTGCCAGGTGGTTACCGTGGCGGTGCGGCGCGAACGGCTGGTGGACAAGGAAGGCCGAAGTCTGCTCGATTTCCTCGACCTGAGCAAATACACCATCCTGCCGAACACGGCCGGCTGCTTCAGCGCCGAAGATGCCATTCGCGTGGCCATGCTCGGGCGGGATCTGCTGGAAAAGCAAGGCAACAAGGGAGCGAACTGGGTCAAGCTGGAAGTCCTCGGCGATAAGAAAACCCTCCTGCCCGACCCGGTCGGCACAATTGAAGCAACCAAGGAGTTGGTGAAAGAAGGGTTCACCGTGCTGGCCTACACCAGCGACGACCCGCGGTCGGCCGTGCGCATCAAGGAAGCCGGCGCCGCTGCCGTCATGCCCGCCGGCAGCCCGATCGGCTCCGGCCAAGGCATCCTCAATCCCCTGAATATCTCCCTGTGCCTGGAATTGCTCAAGGACGGCGACCGGACTTTCCCCGTCATCGTGGATGCCGGCGTCGGCACCGCCAGCGACGTGGCAATCGCCATGGAACTGGGCGCCGATGGCGTCCTGCTGAACACCGGCGTCGCCCATGCCAAGGACCCGGTGAAGATGGCGGTCGCCATGAAACACGCAATCGAAGCCGGGCGTTTGTCGTATCAATCCGGCCGCATCCCCAAGAAACGCTACGCCACCGCCAGCAGCCCCTTCGAAGGCGTCATCAGCTACATCCCCGGGGAATAATCGCGATTCTACAGCAATAATAACCCAAGGGCTCGGCAGCAAATGCCGAGCCCTTCTCATTGGACCTGATCCAAGGGCCGTTACCGGAAGTGGCGGCGATCCTACTCGGCATGGTGGAATAACGAGTAAAAAAGTGGAAATGTTCCCAACAGGCCGATCGCAATCAGAAACAGGCTGAGTAAGTACACCCTTTTGAACCGCACCTGCCGCCTTCGCCAGCAAAGATGCAGGATCAACCACGCGATCAGCCAGGCCAGCACCGCCACCATCGTCCTACCGCTCAGCGAACCAACCGGGCCATAGAACGACAGCACATCACTGAGCCACGGACTGGCGGAAGCGAGGGTGACGATCAGGCCGAGAACAGCACTCCCGATCGCCGCGGCAAGCACCGCAGCGGCGGCGATGCCATTGGGCGATGGTGCAAGCATCGGTACAGCACCCGGCACGGATGTGCGTTGCAGTTCAGCTTCGGCATCGTCCCTCGGAGCCATGACGCACCTCCCGCTAACGGATTGGAGCCACCTTGTTGATGAATGCGCCGAACACGCCCCCCACGCCGGCACACACGAACGCAATCGTAAACAGCACGATCAGGGCCCGGCGAAGCAGTGGATCCTCTCCAAGCCGGTCCCGATATCGCCAAACCACAAAAGCCACGGCCGTGGCGAGGATCGGGGCGATCCACGATACATGCTCCTTCCACTCCATCCCGAACGTATGCCAGGCGGCGCGATTGGGATCAGCCAGCAGGTAGGATCGCGGGTACTCCCATAACCGCTCGGCCCCGGCCGGCATCTTGGCGCGATACCACGGATAGACGATGTAGGCGCCCGAGATGACTGCCAACCAGGCGATCACCGCCATAATCCACGTGCCGCTGACGAGCCGGCGTTCGGACTTGCGCATGCCGCGGGGCGTCTCATAGTCGGAGCGGAGGCCCATCAACTCTGCCAGCCCGCCGGCATACGCCAGTAAGAAGACGGCCCCGAGCAGCATCCCATGAATGACGGTCCACAGTTCACGCTGGCTAAGCGACATGGTGCCTCCTGGCGGGCATCCCGCCGAGCACCATCTTCCCCCAGGAAGCGCAGAGCCATTATCCCACGTGGGCCGGGACTGTGCAGCGAGGAACTCCTGAATATACTGTCGCAGGTGATCAATACACTGTGGAGCGAACTGGCCGGCCGAGCCGGATTACCCCTAAGCGATGCCCAACTGCAGCTGCTTTCGCGATACCTCGACCTGTTGTTGGACGTCAACAAGACCATGAACCTCACGCGGATCGAGAACCGCGCCGAGGCTGAGGTGCTTCATGTCGGCGATTCGCTGACCATCCTGCCCTTCCTCCCGCGCGAGCCGCACCAGCTAGCCGACGTCGGCAGCGGCGGCGGCGTGCCCGGCATTCCCCTGGCCATCGCCCGCCCCGAGGTGCAGGTGGTGCTCATCGAATCCACCAAGAAAAAAGCCGCCTTCCTCGACAAAACCGCCAAGGAGTTGGGCCTTTCCAACCTAAAAGTCCTCCCCGAGCGGGCCGAGGTCATCGCCCACGGGCCGATGCGCGACTCGTTTGATATCGTCACCGCCCGCGCCGTCGGGGCCATGAATATGCTCGTGGAATGGTGCCTGCCCCTGGCCAAAAAAGGCGGCAAGCTCCTGGCCATGAAAGGCGCCAGAATCGCCGAAGAACTCCCCGCCGCGGAAAAGGCCATCAAGCTCCTCAGCGGCGGCACGCCGGTGATTCACCCCATCGACCTCCCCGGCACGGAGAATCACGTCATCGTCGAAATCCCCAAGCTGGGCCGAACCGACCCGCGCTACCCGCGCTCGCCGAGCCAGGCGAAAAAGCCGCTGTGAGGCATGGGAATGGACCCGACGCAGACGCCATTGTCGTACTCGGACATACCCCCCGGTTCGCGGCTCACCTATGAGGTGCTGCCGGATGGAATTCGCATCGAGTGCCTCGGCTGGTGCCAGGGACGGACGATAGGACGAATCTTCGCTCGCCTGTTGCGGATGACCTTGCTCATGATCGCGATGTCGCTCGCCGTCGCCGCGATGTGGATGCTGGTCCTCCGTCGCATCGCCCTGGGAGTGCCCCTGGTCCCCATGCTGCGTTCCATGATCGAGCCAAACGATATCTGCGGCTACCTGGTGCCCATCGTATCATCCTTCGCAGCCGCATTGGTCTTCGGGAACATTCGCCTCGTAATCGAAGCGGATCGCGAGAAGCTTACCTCGACGACACAGTTTTTCCGCTTCCGCTCCAGCCAGGAATTGCCACGGTCCGCCATCGAAAGTATTCAGGCCAAACGGGAGATGCTGATCGTAAAAACTAAGCGGGGGCACCGAAACATTCGGCTCAAATGCGACGACAAAGCCCAAGCCCTCTGGCTCGCCCGCACCCTGCGTCATGCACTGGCCCTCCCCACCGAAGCGTAGAGCCCCAAGCCGGTCCCGGAGCGTAGCGCAGGGCCGGATATCTCTTGCATAGGACCCCGGGAGATCCGGCCCTGCGCTGCGCTTCAGGCCGGCTTGATGGCGCATCACGCGATCTTCTGCGCCACTTTCCCCGTCCGCGACGACGTTGTCGGCTGAACCAGCTTTGACTTGAGATACCGCCCCGTATAGCTCGCGCTATTGGCCACCACATCTTCCGGCGTGCCCGTCGCGATGACCTGCCCGCCTTCGTCGCCGCCTTCGGGGCCCATGTCGATGATCCAGTCGGCACACTTGATCACATCCAGGTTGTGCTCGATCACCAGGATCGTATTGCCCATGTCGGCCAGCCGATTCAGCACATTCAGCAGGCTGTGGATATCCGCAAAATGCAGCCCCGTCGTCGGCTCGTCCAGCACATACAGCGTATGCCCCGTCGCGCTCTTGCCCAGTTCCGTCGCCAGCTTCACGCGCTGCGCCTCGCCGCCGGAGAGCTGCGTGCTGGGTTGGCCCAGCTTTACGTAGCTCAGCCCCACGTCGTTGAGGCATTTGAGCATCTGCTGAATCCGCGGGAAATTCTCGAAGAAGCCCAGCGCCTCCTCCACCGTCATATTCAGCACATCGGAGATGTTTTTGCCGCGATACAGAATCTCCAGCGTCTCCGCGTTGTATCGCGTGCCATGGCACACTTCGCAATCGACGTACACATCCGGCAAAAAGTGCATCTCAATGCATTTGGTCCCCTGACCCTGGCAGGCCTCGCAGCGGCCGCCTTTCACATTGAAGCTGAATCGCCCCGCCTCGTAGCCGCGGATCTTCGCTTCGCGTGTCAGCGAAAAAACGCGACGAATCTCGTCAAACACGCCGGTGTACGTCGCCGGATTGGAACGTGGCGTTCGGCCGATCGGGCTCTGATCGATCTCGATCACCTTGTCGATTCGCGTCACGCCGGACAATTGCTTGTGCGCCCCCGCCTTCAGGCGCGAGTTGTAGAGCTTCCGCTTCAGGGCCGGCAGCAGCGTCTGATTC